>CAYYGK010000107.1:0-8885 GCA_964471145.1 uncultured Eubacteriales bacterium
CCCCAAATCGAATTGAACAGGTGTCCGGAAGGGCATATTCTGACCATGCAAAAGCAGTTGAAGGACGAAAAAACACAGCTATACAGCAATGAGGAGGCATGAGCATCTTGCCCGAATTCCAGTACTTGCACAAAGGCAAAAGATGGAATAAGAAGAATAGAAGGAGATATGGAAAATGACAGGATTAGAGAAGAAGCAAAAGAAAAAGCGAACAGCGAAGAGGGCCGTGAAATTCTAAGGCTGAAAAAAAGTATTCCCGAACCGGTATGGGGTAACATTCAAATCCAGGATGGACTTATACAGATGCATTTCAGGGGATTGGAAATAGCTTCACTTGAATTTAAATTGCACAGCTTATGCATAACATAAGGGAAATAATAAAAGTGTATTTCTATAGCAGGTTATATCAGGAATTCATCCACAGTTCGGAATGGAATTATCCACAGACGGGCTGATAAAAATTCACAAGAAAGGAGGGCGATACTAGATGAATTAATACAACAACTATACAATAATATAGCAAAAAACATTTGGCTGGTTTGTTATTATTATGGTTGGTATGCTATCGAGAACGGTGATGAGGGGTATTACAACAATTATTGGATGCCGATGCCTTGAATCATGGTACGATGAGACAATGATTTACTTTTTCAGGTCAAAAGCCTATGATTTGGACCGTATTAAAAACAAATGGCAAAATTTTAAAAAAATATTGACGTACGACTTAAAGTACGATAGAATTGAAGTGGAGGCGATAGTATGGGTATAATATCTGTATCTGAATTAAGAAAAAACTTGTATAACGTTATTAAGAATGTTGCAAAAACTAATGAGCCTATTATAATAACTAGTAGAAATGCTCACGATTCTGCAGTTTTAATAAGTAAAAAAGACTGGGAAGATATACAGGAAACTTTATATTTACAATCCAATAAAGATGCTCACAAGACAATTCTCACTGCACTTAATACCCCAATTGAAGAGGGGGTAGCATTAGATTGGAAAAATGGAAAATAATTTTTTCAAATAGGGCAGTAAAAGATTGGTCAAAAGTATCTAAAAGCAAATACAAAAGTAAGGTAGGTGAATTGTTAGAACTATTGGAACAGGGTCCTTTTTATGAACCTCCTCCGTTTAAACAGTTACAAGGTGATATGAAGGGGGCTTTTTCAAGAAGGATAAACCATCAGCATAGATTGGTTTATCGTGTTGATAAAGACAAGCGTTTAGTGAATATAATTATGATGTGGCTTCATTGTGAATAGGTAAAGTTAAAAACTAGCGTGTAGTTTATCACGACATTGTTTAAAATATGCCTCAAACCCAGTTTCCGGTACCAGGTTCCTATAAGGGGTTTATTCAATAAAATGACTTGTGCTGAGAGAAGCCATTTCCTGCATTACCAGTAGTGTTTGTTGGACGGTGATACATCTCCCCCCTGGAAGAGGAGGGAGTAATTCAAGCCTTGCGCATTTACTGAATGAAGAATCGTTGAAGGAATGCTATCATATGTTGAACAGGAACAAAGCACCGGGGATAGACAATGTAACATATGAAGAGTACGGGCAATACCATTATGACAAAGTTTGTTAACTATATCATTGATGCAGATATACGCATTATCTTTGATAATTTAAAACACGAATGGCTGATGATTTGATATGCTATATTTGCTTACTGAAGCTTAGCGTGTCCAAAACGACCTGGTTTACTGATAAAGAGACTCTCCTATAACACCAATCTCCAGCAAATAGAGCGTTGAATATACAGATATTCGTCGCTTATTGCAGAATCCAGACAAAAAAATGAATCAAAATCTGAATACCTCACTGTACAGTGCAGCAGTTTTGCAGCAGAATTCATTTAAAGATGCGGGGATTTATGTTATTATCTTTTTTATAATGGGTTTCATATGGAGGTGTGAGTGAAAGTGTGAGCGAGTATCTAATATATGTAACAGATGATGAGCAAAGCATACGTGATGTAGTTAAATCCTTCCTGGAGAGCGAAGGTTATCTTGTTAAGACCTTTGCGGACGGCGATGCGTTTCTGGCTGCGTTTAAGGAAAAACCTTGCGACCTTGTTATACTCGATATAATGATGCCTGGTAAAAATGGCTTTACTGTATGTTCCGAACTGCGTAAAACAAGTACCGTACCCATTATTATGCTTACTGCTCGAGATAGCGACATGGACTATGCCACCGGAATAAATCTGGGGAGTGATGATTACTTTACCAAGCCATTTTCAGCTATATCACTTGTTATGCGGATAAAATCCATATTCCGCCGGATAGAGTTTGATAAGACCACATATAACAACTCGGCGCAGAAAACACTTAACTATGCTGATCTGGTTGTGGATTTGAACAACAAATCCGTAATACTTGGAGGTATACCCTGCCAACTGACTCCTAATGAATATAACCTTCTTTGTTATTTGCTTAAAAACAAAGGCAGGGCGATATCCCGCAAGGAATTGCTCAGCAAGGTCTGGGGGTATAATTGCGAAGTGGAAACAAGGGCCGCCGATGATACCGTAAGAAGATTACGCAAAAAGTTATCAGCCGGAAGGACAGTAATTGAAACAATATGGGGGTTTGGCTTTTGTTTGAAGGAGCGGATAACCCATGATTGATTTGAGAATAAATAAAGTAAGCATCCGCACAAGAATTCTTACCTTGGTACTTTTGCTTGTTATCTTTATTTTTGCAGTAATACTATCAATCTTCAACTTACTTCTCGCAGAGTATATTAAAAGCAGCATTATTGAACAGTTTAAAGACGTAATTATGACAACCTCCAGAGAACACTACCTTGAGAGGATACCATCATTGGACGTGTTTTCACACGGGCAACGCCGGGGTCTTATACCAGAAGAAAAAGTATTCCGAAAAGGATTCCTTGAAAGTGACGATGTACTGATTCTTACTCAGGATTATGAAATAGTTTTCCCAAGTGAGAGCATGTATTTTTTGCAGAACTATGAAGCAATGCGGGATTTGGCCATTGTATTAAAAAATGAACAGGCTGATTTAAAAAACAGCCAAATCATGCAAACCAGAGCAAATGACAGGGAATATTCTTTTGTTTCAATACCGATGCGAAAAGACCGTGCTGGTGAAAACTATTATTTTATATATTCTATTGATATGACTGCTGCCAGGTCTTTTGCTAATCGTTTGAATTACGTGCTTTTAGTGGTAATGGGACTGGCGGGAGCTTTAGCTGTTATTATGGCCGTTTTCCTTTCGGGCGAAATTGCAAAGCCTATAAGGGAGCTTACCCGGTTTGCAACCAGAATAGGTAACGGTAATTTTTTAAAGAGTGTTATAAAATATGGGGATAAGGAACTTTCAGAGCTTGCGGACAGTATGAACAAAGCTGCCTCTCAACTTGATGCCTATGACAGAGAGCAAAAAATGTTTTTTCAGAATGTATCACATGAACTCAGAACACCGCTACAAGCCATTAAATGCAATGCTGAAGGTATTGAATGCGGTATATTGGATCACCGGAAATCAAGCGGGATAATAATAAAAGAAACGGACAGACTAACTGAAATGGTTGAAGATTTGCTGTATTTGTCACAGATGGACAATATCACAAGCAGTTCTCAGTATGAGGATTGTGATTTGCGAGAGATCTTATCAAACTGTGCCGAGCGTCAAAAAAGCCTGGCAGCAGAACAAAAAGTACAGTATGTTTTTGAGTTTGACAGCAGCCCGGTGAGTATGCGTTGCTATGAGAAGCACATGTTCAGAGCCTTTTTCAATCTTATATCAAATGCAATAAGATATGCAAAAACCACCATTACACTTGCATGCCATAATACAATAAATGGAATAATCATCTCGGTGGCCGATGACGGTGACGGGATATCAAAGGAGGACATCCCACAGATATTCAACCGATTCTATAAAGGTAAAGACGGTAACTACGGCATAGGCCTGTCCATAGTAAAGACAATAATTGAGCAGCATGAGGGCGGAATTACCGTTCAAAGCTGCAGCAAGGGTACAGTTTTTAAAATCACATTTTAATTTCTATTGCACCAGTTTTGCGTTGAATTTGCCACATCTCTTCGGGGATTTTTTATTTTGTTTAAAATAAAATCAAGCTGTACTAAATAATATGATGAAACTATAGATAGTTTATTAAATACGGAGGTATGCAAATGTATTTTGTTAAGAGGGGATTTAAGTATCTTAAAAAGAAAAAGGGAAAGACACTGCTTATTGGTATAATATTTTTCGTCATTTTCAATTTTGTGCTGGCGGGATTGCTTGTGCAAAATGCATCGGAAAAGACACAGGAAAATACCAGGATTAAAATAGGTGCCGATGTGACATATATGGTAAATATGGAAATGTTCTTGGAAGATGTGCGAAAGGGCATGATTGAAAAAGATGCTTACAAGCGGATAAAGGACCAGTTGTATACTGGTCTGACAGTATCCGGGGAATACACAGACCGGGGAGGTCCAACATACATAAACTTCATGAAAGTAATCGATTCTGATTATGTTCATAATTATGATTTAAGCGTTTCTGTAAACGTTAACTCCCAAGACACTTTGAAAGAATACACTGTTTCCGGGGGAAGTTCAGGTAATACAGAGACGGACAGGGGCAATTTCACAGTTGATTTTACTCTGGCATCGGAACCCATGGATTTTGTGAAAGAACTAAGCGAACTTATATCAGGAAGATATGCAACCGGCGAAGAAGTTCTTCAGGGTGCAAATGTTGCACTAATTGAAGAGAATATTGCAGAATTGAACAATTTGTCAGAAGGGGATACCGTTACCGTATCACCGACAGTTGCGGATTATCAGGACGCAGTCCTGGAATATGAGATTATAGGCATTTACAAAACGAATCAGGAACTGGAACAAAGGATGCTCAGATCTGAAGACAGCAGCCTTTTCCCTCAAAACAGGTTTTATGTACCATTCAATGCAATCTATAGTATAGGTATCCAGGAAAATGACCTTGATAATCTGGTTCTGACATCAAATGTGATAAGACTGAAAGACCCGCTGTATGTAGAAAAATTTACTTCTGAAGCAGAGAGTAAAATAAACTTTGAATATGGAACACTGGATGCCAACGATGCCCTTTTTGAAAGCCTGGCAGGACCTATTGAAACCCTTGGTAATTCATCCAGGATTGTAGTTATAATTATTCTGATTGCAGGCGCATTGATTATGGCTCTGATTACTGCTTTAACCATAAATGACAGAAAGGAAGAGATAGGGATACTGCTTGCAATCGGGGAAAAAAAGTATAAAATCACAGCACAGTTTGTTCTTGAGGTGCTTGTTATAGCAATAATATCCTTTGCACTTTCTATTTTCACAGGCTCATATATAGGACAGAATATAAGCGATTCGGTTCTTGAAAGCGATATGCTGGTTCAACAGGATGAGACCGGCCCACCGATGGGCAGGCAGAGGATGGGTAAGAATGCCATATACTCAGGTAGTACTGACTCAATCAGTCAGTATGAACAGGAGACAAGTATTGATATCAGTCTGGAAATCGGGGTACTTTTGCAGCTCTTCGGACTTGGCCTTGCATTATCTGTCATAAGTACAATGATACCATCCCTGTACGTCATGCGCTTTAATCCAAAGCAGATTATTACAAATAAAATTTCGTAAATAGGGGGATTCAAATGTCCATATTAAACCTGAAAAATATAAGTTACGGATATCATGACGGAAACAAGAAAAGGATGATTCTTGAAGATCTGAATTATGAATTTGAAAGAGGGCGTTTTTACACGATCCTGGGGCCTTCAGGCAGTGGAAAGACGACATTGCTGGCTGTTGCAGGTGGGCTAGAAAAAACACAGGATGGAGTTGTTTGTTTTGAGGGGAATAATGTCAATGATATTGGTTTGGCGAATTACAGGAGAAACAAACTGTCTTTTGTGTTTCAGCAATTTAACCTGATAAATTACCTGACTGCTCTTGAAAATGTTATTCATGTAATGGAGATTACAAACAATAAGATTCCAAAGCCTTATTACAAGACAGCACTGAAACTGCTTGATCAGTTTGGCATAGTAAAAACAAAGGCCGAAAGAAATGTACTACAGCTATCCGGCGGTGAACAACAGCGTGTTGCTATTGCACGAAGCCTGGCTACGAATGTTGATTTGATATTTGCAGATGAACCTACCGGCAACATAGATACCGAAACGGAAAAAGAAATAATTAAAATATTCCGCAGACTTGCTGACGAATATAACAAATGCGTAATTGTAGTGACACACTCAAAGGAAGTTACCAAATTTAGTCATGTGCAGCTTGATTTGAAGCAGGGAAGGCTTTTGAAAGGAGATACGATTAAGAATGAAGAATAACAAATCAAATACCATTGAAAAGCATGAAAATAACAAGGATTTTCTCAGCAGCCTGGATGATTCAGATAAGGGGGAAGCCTTCAAAGAGGAAAAATTTGTTTATCAAAAAACAAGTAATATCAAATGGGTGTACAGGTTTGCATTTGTAATACTTGTAGGGGCCATTGCGTTCTTTCTTTTAAACTCGAAAACAACGGTAATTGATTTTACCGGGATGAATGGCAGTGATGTTGTTTCGTGGGGAAATGAAAACAAGGTAATAATAACATTAATGAATGAATACAGCACTAAAGTTGATAAAGACCATGTAATAACCCAGTCAATAAAAGCCGGTGAGAAAGTTGAAAAGAATATGAGCATAGTTGTAACTGTATCGGAAGGGCCTGACCCGTTTGAAGTTATAGAGGTTCCCTCTTTTGACCAATCATGGTCAAGAACAAGTATAAATAGATGGCTTACCAGTAATGGGGTAGAGAACTTCAATATTGAATATGACACAGACGAAAATGTTGAAGAAGGATATATGATTTCATATAAGCTGATTGGGGCAGAAAAGGATTCTTTCACAAGAAGTTCGGAAATAGAATTTGTCATATGTCTTTTTGAGGATGCTGAAACAATCACAGTGCAGGATTTTCTAAATAAAGCCATTTTAGATGTGGATGTCTGGGCAAAAAAAAACAGTGCCAGATATGATTATGTTTTTGAAGAAAGCTCAATTTACACAGAAGACAGGATTATATCCCAAAGCATAGCCCCTGGAGAGGAAATGGATCCGGATGATACCCTCAAAATTATTATTTCATCGGGGACGGATAGTGTTTTTGAAGCCGAGGACTTTTTAAATAGAACACCTGTAGATGTAGATTCCTGGGCAAGAAAGAACGGGGTGAATTACAGCTTGAAATATGTATTCAACTCAATATATCCTGAAGGCAGGATAGTATCTCAAAGCATACCCGCAGGCGACTCCATACATACAGGAGATACGATTGTTTTTGAAATATCTCAAGGGGAAAAGGTTATAATACCTGATTTTTCAAAAATAAACGAACTGGATGCAGGCAGTCACGCAACCGATTTAAATTTGACAATCAGGAATATTTATATGGGAGACACCTGTCAAGGGGATTTTGTTACCCAGTCGGTTTCTGCGGGAAGTGCGATTCAAAAAGGTGCGGACATCACAGTAACATATTCCCTGGGAGGAACGGTGTACATTTCAGATTTCATGAACAAACAAATCACGGAACTCGAAGAATGGGTTCAAAGGACAAATAACAATGGAGGAAATATAGTACTGTCTGTCACTGAAAAAAAGAATACAGGGTTTGAAAAAGGGAGTATTGTTTCCATGAGCAGTTATAATGAAAAAATACCAGTGAACCATCAGATAGATGTCGGGGTATCAGAAAGCGGCAAGGTCCAAGCACCGGATTTTTCCACCATGAGCGAAGAAGATATCATTTCTGGTCACGAACAGCTAAATATAAAAATAACAAGAACTTACAAAAAGGGTACCAATGCAGGTGATTTTGTTTCACAATCCATTAAACCTGGAATTATGGTTGATTCAGGAGCCGATATAAAAGTGGAGCTTTCTATTGGCGGTATGGTTGAAATAGGAGATTATAAAAACAAAAATTTGCTTGAATTGAGAAACTGGGTCAGGGAACAAAATGATTTGGGTGCGAATATCAGCCTTAAAGTATATGAACAGTTCAGTTATTCAGTGCCTTATGGGATAATAATATCGCATGACAAGATGAGTGCACTGATTGAGCCTGATGATGAAATAAAGGCTATTGTGTCCAAGGGAGAATCATACCTTGTTATCCCTTTTCAGTATGTCTCAAGGGAATGGATATTGGACTACGCAGTTGACAACCGATTAAATATTGTATTTGAGGAAACGGAAAGCAGAGATTATGCGAGTGGTACATTTATAAGTCAATCCCCGGAAAGCGGCGAGGTTATAAGTAAAAACAGCTTCATTACCATTACATATGCCAAATGAAAAGTGCATAAATTAGTGAAAGTAAACTCATTATTTGCGTACACAAATTGCAGATATGCTGATTCATTTGCATGAAAACGGTTCAAAGATACTTAAATGCAGAACTGGTTCAGCATATGGTGAACACGAATTTCAAACTGATTCAGGCCTATGATAACACCATTCAAGGCTGGGCGTATGCCATGGACTTACGAGATAAAACTACAGAAAACCACAGCCAGCGTGTTACAGAAATGACTGTTAATATTGCCCCAAAGACAGGTATGAGTGATGAAGAGCTGGCTCGGCCAGGAAAGCGGAAGGCACTTCGATCCGCAGATGGTGGAGATGTTTTTTGAGGAGGTGAATAAATAAATCATAGAAAACATCTGCTGCCTGGAGGCCTGTATGCTATAGAATTTGAGTATCAAGGTGAAATTCCGGGCATTATTACCCTGTTCATGCGAACTGAAACTGTATATTGACGGAAAAATGAAGAAGTCCTTGACAGTCAAAAA
>CAYYGK010000108.1:0-497 GCA_964471145.1 uncultured Eubacteriales bacterium
GCGGACTGAGGAGTATCACCGTCATATGTATACGTCTTTACGTCCACCCCCGCATCGGTAATCAGTCCATGCAGCTCAACCATCTGGTCCTGTGAAAGCGCCTTTGTCGGAAACAGAAAAAGGGCTCTTGACTCCATATCCTCCAATATGGCGTTCAGAACAGGAACGTTGTAGCAAAGCGTCTTGCCTGACGCAGTGGGCGTAACCACAACAATATCCCTGCCTTTGCCCACCTTTTCCAAAGCTGAAGCCTGATGTGTGTAAAGAGCGGATATTCCCCTGCTCTCAAGGGTATCTGTTATCCTGCTGTCTATACCCTCCGGGAAATCAGCATACCTTGCTTCCCTGGGGGGTATTTCCTCCCACCTGGTGATATTGGACGATATACCCCTTTCCGACCTGAAATAGTCCAGTACCTGCTCAAGGTTCATGGCTCGCCTCCGAGTAAGAACGTATATTCCCTTACTCTATTCTAATATACTCAATGATGGAAATCA
>CAYYGK010000108.1:507-8882 GCA_964471145.1 uncultured Eubacteriales bacterium
TTTATAATTATTCTGGGTGAGAAATACAATAGATCAACAATATTTTTTTAAATAAGGTCTTATTATATCAATATCATCCATTGGAAAGTGCTTAGTGTTTAATGTGTAAAGAACAGCATTGCTGTTTTTGCTGCTTGCAGCTATAATGGCATCGGCTGTATTCAACCCATGACTGTTTGAGTATCTGTTCATGTAAACTGCCGCTGTTTCAGCAATTCGGGCATCTACAGCTATCTCTTCAAAAACACCAAGCAGATTTCTTATAGTGCTTTCTTCATCAGTACGCATTCCTGCCAGAAGCTCAATACGTGTGATCACGGAACAATACACTGTTCTGTTATGAGAAATCAGTCTGTTAAGAAATGAAACTGCATTTTTTAAACCCCGCAAATGATCTATAAGAATATTTGTATCTATTAAAACCCGTTTCATGTGCTGTTTTCCTTTCCATTTCTCCAGCTTTTTCTCATATCGTTGACGTATTCGGCAGAATCGTTGATATCCTGCCTGTCGCTCCAGATGCCCTCACTTTCCTTTAATCTGTCTAATTCTGATTTTGTGTTTTCAATTATATAGTTCTCTACAGCTTCCCTTACAAGCTCTGCCATAGGTCTGCTTTTTTGCCGTGACAGCTTTTTAAGGCTGTCCTTCTGTTCATCACTTAAATAAATCTGTGTCCTTTTCATGAAATCACACCTTTAAATCTTATATATACATTATACATTATACATCATGCCCTTGCTTATTGCAAACCACTATGTTTTTTTTGTCTCCTATTTCCTGCAAAACGGTTTTGGATACCATCATCTCTCCAAGGCTTAAGGTGTTCTTTATCCTTATCACCCTTGCCTTTCCGGGGTTATCAATACCGCATGACCTGAGCGCCATATCTGTTGCCTCCCGTTCATCCGCAGCAACAACAGGCAGCCTGGCCCTGCCTGTAAAGGTTGAAGAAAGTGCGTTCATATATGTAGCCCTGTAATCTATCTTTTCAGCCAGGGAAGCAGTTACAAAGTCGGCAAGCCCCATGCCATAAGCATTGCCCCTGGTCCCGGGAGTAAGACCCAGCACCACTATTCTCCTGATTGATGGGCTTTCAGGCTCCGGCTCTCCATTTATCATCAGCCTGCCTATTATATTTGTATCCATTCCTGTACCGCTTATATCCTTCCCCATCTCATCTACTATCAGAATATCCAGTTGTTCTGCGGGCAGGCAAGGCATCCGCTCTCTTGCCTTCCTTAAAAGCTGCCTGTCTCCATCTGTTATTTCATCCGGTAAAAACCCTTTTATCTTGTATATCCTGTCATATGCGTTCTCCACTATACCGATTCCCCCGATTATCCTCCCGGTGTCTATAACCTTTCGGGCTGCCGGTACAAGCAGTTCTTTAAGCCCCCGTGTTCCGTACCTGTGGATATTCGTGGCCTGCACCTTTTTGCCAAGTCCTATGGCAATCATCTTGACAATGCCGCTTTCTGTTTCACCATGAAAAGAAGTATGAGGCTTTACCCTGTTCATAACAAGGATACCGTCACATTCCCATGCGTTTTTGTCCACCACCACCGGCAGACTGACTCCGTTGTTTTCGATATATCCTGTTTCAACAACTTCCATTGATGACAGTATTGGAGCTCCTGCCGTCTCCTCTGTTATTCCCAGCCCTTCAAGAATCTCAAGCTGTCCCGCAGCTGTTGCTCCCCCGTGGCTTCCCATGGCAGGTATCAAAACCGGCCTTGCGTTCCATCCCTTGAGGATTTCCACTGCAGTCCGTATCAACCTGTCTATCCTGTCTATGCCCCTGCTTCCGGCTGTAACAGCAATCCTTGAGTCTGGTTTCACATGCGGCCTGAACCTTTCCATTTCAGCCTTTATTGCACCTTCAATATCTTCTAAACAGGTGCTGTCAAAAAGCTGCCTTATTCTTGTCATCTCAAGGGCCATCCGCAGTCACATCCTCCAGCTTCTTTTCATATTCATACAGCACATTCATAATATCATCCCTTGAAACAAGTGTGAAAATCCTGTTCTTTACATGAGCAGAGTCTCTAAGCCCTTTAAGGTACCAGGCAATATGCTTTCTCATCTGCAATACACCTGTCCTCTCCCCTTTGCTTTGTATTACCGAATCCAGGTGTTTTTCTATCATTTCTATCCTTTCAGCTGTAGAAGGGCCTTCAACCTTTCTGCCATTATCAAGATATGCTGAAATACTACTGAAAATCCATGGGTTTCCCTGTGCTCCCCTGCCTATCATAACCGCATCACACCCTGTCTTATGGATCATCCTGAATGCATCCTCAGGTTCAAATATATCCCCGTTGCCTGTTACGGGAATGGAAAGTGCATCTTTGACTCGCGCAATGATATCCAAGTCGGCACTTTCCCTGTAAAACTGCTGCCGGGTACGCCCGTGAACAGTTACTGCAGCGGCACCGCTGTCCTCTGCAATGTGCGCAATATAAACGGCATTCACACTGTTCTCATCCCATCCCTTCCTCATCTTTACGGTTACAGGTTTATTTGAGACCTTTACAACAGCTTGCACTATCTCACCTGCAAGCCTGGGCTGCCGCATAAGCGCAGCTCCCTCTCCGTTTCTTGTTATCCTGGGAGTGGGACACCCCATGTTTATGTCAATAAAAGATGCCTTCGTATCATTGAGGACTGCTGCCGCTTCAGCAATTATATCCGGCTCAGAACCGAATATCTGTATTGATGCGGGAAGCTCCTTCTCATTAAGAAGAGTAAGCATGCGGGTTTTTGCATCACCATAGCAGAGTGCTTTTGCGCTTACCATTTCAGTACATACAAGGCCGCACCCCTGCTGCCTGCATATAACCCTGAAAGCCATGTCCGTCACACCGGCCATCGGCGCAAGAAACACAGGCCTGCCCGCTTCAACTCCTCCAATCTTCATAGAAAGAACCCTCCGTTTCAACAGCAAAAAGGGCACCCCCAGGATGCCCCTTGAAATATGGCGTCCCGGGCAGGAATCGAACCCGCATTAATGGAACCGGAATCCATTGTCTTATCCATTGGACCACCGGGACATATTCCACCTATATTATACATGTTTGAGGGTAAAAAGCAACCCGGTCCCTGCATGAAAACATGCAGACCCGGGTCCTGAATTATATATTACAAAATCCGTCAACCACTATTTTGCCATCGGAGTCGGACGGAGGGGAGCCTTGCCGGTTTCCCACCAGAGCTTTGCATCTTCGGAGGCAACTTCCAAATCTATGCCCCTTAGTTTTGCACCCTCTTCACACACCAGTACCGGCATTGGTCCGAAGACAACTCCGCCGTTAAATGCCCCGGACATCTTTTTTTTCATGAAATCAACCGCCTCCCTGCTTATGTACAGGTACCCCGAACCCCTGGCAATCTTAGTCTCTGGGCAGGGACAGTTCCGGTCGGAACAATACCCGTATGCCTTTGGTATGGAATTTTCATGATACCGGAAATATTCCTGACTGCTCATTTTTCTTTCACCCCCTTACCAGGTAAGTATTTGCGTTGTAACATAAATCTCCGGCAGTCATACTAAATGTTGAGCTGCCTGTAATTCTTAACACAGGTATGATTGTATATCAGATTTTAAAGGATTTGTTATGCTGACAGCATAATAATTAAAATCAATGC
Organism: uncultured Eubacteriales bacterium; assembly: GCA_964471145.1. GTDB lineage: Bacteria > Bacillota > Clostridia > Acetivibrionales > STF1-152 > CAYYGK01. The sequence goes on from CAYYGK010000108.1 coordinate 4,156, forward strand.
TGCAGCTTTATCAATGTGGGGTGGTCTTTGAATGCATTCGGATTTTTAATTCCATTGCCTTCTGCAACTAATTCCTTTATGCTGGGACACTCTGCAAGACATGATATGTCTTCTGCATAGTTGCCTGAAATATTAAGCCATTGAAGCTTGGGCAGACCTTTAAGAGGTGTAAAATCCGTGATCCTGTTTCCATTGAGATCCAGCCAGCAAAGATTTTTTAGTCCTCCCAGCACGGTGATATCCTCGACATGGTTTGAACACAAATCAAGCTCAGAAAGAGATTTGCATGCTTTAAGGGGAACTATGTCGTTAACCAGGTTGCGGTTTATATAAAGGGTTCCCAGCTCGTTAAGGGTAGAAAGCGGACCTATGTCCTCAATGAAGTTGTTTGACAGGTCGAGCCGTGAAAGAGATGAAAGGTGTTCAATGCCGTCAATGCTTTCAATATTCCTGTTATTGGCTTCAAGAGTAATTATATCTGTGATGTCATCAAGTGAAAGGATCTCTTTCTTTATCCCAAGGGATTCCATTACAGCCTGTTCAAGGTTTGCGTCCCTGAATATCGTACCGGTTGGCGCCTTCGTAGTTTCAGTTTGCGTTGCCTGCTGCTGCTCTGTTTTGGCAGGCTGTCTGGAATATGTATCAGGTGAATCATTTTGTGATGTCTGCAGCGATGTTTCTGTATCTGTCTGTACCGTCTCAGAAACCCTTTCCTGAGTACCGGCATATATGGTTTGGTCATTGTTTTGCAACAGTGATATGGCATAGCCTGCACAAATACCGGCCGCAAGTATCATGGCCCCTGCTGCATATCTCATAACCCTGTACCGTTTTGACCTGGTCTTTTTTAAAGTAAGATGCAGCAAAAAAGCATCCATATCCGGAAACCTGTCTTTGGGTGACAGGCTTAAGGCCTTTTCTACAGCATCAGCAACATGTCCCGGTACACTTGAAGAAATGCTGCAAAGGCATTCAGTTTCATCTTTGTGCATTCTTTTTACGGAAGGCGGAGGAACTGTACCTGAAAGACAGTGGTATAGTGTTGCGGCCATGGCGTATACGTCAGTCCACGGGCCCTGCATCCCGTTGTAGCAGTACTGCTCCACTGGAGCATATCCATGCTTCATTGCCGAGGGTGTTTTTTGTATCATCATCCCCTCTGCTGTAGAAACCACTTCCGATGCCCCAAAATCCAGCAGAACAGCCTTATTCTTTTCGGTTATGAATATGTTATCCGGACTTATATCTCTGTGCAAAACCCCCGATTTGTTGACCTCAGCAAGTGCTTTCATAACAGGTATCAGCAGCTCAATGCATTCCCTGTATTCAAGCCTCCCGCCCTTTTTTTGCAGCCATTCTTTTAGTGTAATACCCCTGCAGTAGGGCATTACTATATATGCCGTATTGTTCTCGTCAAAATAGTCCATAACCCCTGTAATACCTTCATTATCGGTAAACCTGGCAAGTATCCTGGCCTCTTTAAGGAAGTTCTTAATCCCCTCTTTAAAAAGCAGAGCATGCTCATTGTATTTGAGAATTATTTCAGTGGTATTGTCTTTCCTTCTCAGAATATCGTTGGGCATATACTCCTTGACAACTGTTCTCATCTCAAGGGTTTTATCCCATGCCGTATAGGTGATACTGAATCCCCCGCTGCCCAGTACTTCTTCAATAACATACCTGTTGTTAAGCAGGGTTCCTGCAGGCAGGCTGATACCTGTACCCGCCAGCTTCCCCGGGTCTGTTTGTGAAGTGATAATTAATGATTTGGCATGCCTGCTGCTCATACAACCCCCGAAACGACAAAAAATCTAATATCTATGCAATATATTCTAGCACAATACATTTACTGTATCAATATATTATGGTTGTTTGTGACATGTTTGTGTGATATTATTGAAATGGCAGGACAAAAACACATCGGAGTCTGGAGTATGGATGGCAACAACACCGACAATATAGAGAAAAAAATAAAGAAGATTGAGGATTATGATCAATTCTATAAGGAAAACAGAAAGGATCTGGTATCAGTCCACCCCGGCAGATACATTATTGAACAGCTTGATAAGAAAAAACTTGCAAAAAAAGATATTATAAGGTGTGTAGACCTCAATACGAGCTATGTATATGAAATACTGCGCGAAGAAAAAAAGCCTGAACGCGACAAGTTTCTTAGGTTTGTATTCCCTCTTGGTCTCGATATACAGGAAGCACAGACAATGCTCAAACGTTGCGGTTATGCCGGTCTCTATGCCAAAAACCCCAGGGACTCCATTATTTTGTTCTGCATAAGCCGCAGGAAGACACTGATTGATTTAAACATCCTTCTTGATAAATACGGCTTCAAATCTTTGTAATGCTTCTTTATAATAGTTTTTCAATTATGCTGACAGCATAACAATTTAAAACCCGACTGTGTTATTATGTGTATAATGCAAAAAAGGGGGCACCTCATTATGAAAAGGAATATTATATTGGTTACAGCAATTTTTCTTGCCCTAACTCTTATTACAGGATGCGAACAGAAATGTAAAACGCCTGTCAACGCATCAACAGAGGAAATAATAACTGCTTTCAATGAGCTATTTGATGACATGGAGCTTCAGCCTGACAAGGTTGATATTGTAGATGCAAAATTTTTTGGAAGTCCCAGGGGAGCACTGCTGTGCTTTGACGATATGCAGCTGACAAGACTGGAAATTGAAGCTGACCCCCGGTATGATCATGAATATGAATTGTTCACTGTCCAATTTAATGGTAAAAAAAATGAAGTAAAAGTAATCAATTCTGAAACTTACTATGCTAATATAAATGAAGAGGACGGATTAAGGGCTGTTAATGCAATAAGTGTATCTGAATTCTTTGACTTGTTGGTCCAAATGAATTTTGAAGGTGTTTTCAGGGAATATGGCTATCCTTACTATCAGATACAAACCAATGGCAAATACTTAAAAATAAACAGTTTTAAAGACAATGAAATAGATATTTACGTTCATGACAGAGGGACAAATGCTATAAAAAAATCAGATGTTAAAACGTTTGATTTCGGAAAATCATGGCTGCCTCTATACGTATATGGGGGTATCAAGGGAAATGGAGCCTCAGGAAATACAGATATTGAAGTGCTGGCAGATTTTGCTATCCGATGTATTATTCTGATACCAAGGGATTAGTTTTGTTCATATACAGCACATTCCAGCCTTACTGCTTTAAATTGAGATTGCAGTCGATATTCATGCTCTTGCCCTTGATTTTAATTTCTCTTACACCTACAATCCTGTTTTTATTCTCCGAATCGGTAGGGCAGTAGCATATAATAAAGCCATCCTGGGCCTCCGGTGCAAACTGACTGTACTTAATCTCCTTCTCCAGGGCGTAAGTTAATACAACCAGGTAACTTCCACGTTTCACTTCTTCAAAACTGAATCTGCCGTCATTTATCTTTGCGACTGTAAACCCTTCAAAGTTGTCCTTCTCCAACTGCCTGTTGATTTCGTCACCCATCAGCTGTGAAATGTTTATGCCGTCTACAATCCCATATTCCTTATCTGAACTGATTTTCTTGATTTTTTTAAGAGCAATAGTACCTTCTGCTACAGGCTTTCCGTCAAGACCCTTGATAATCCCCTCTACATCAGAATAACCACATGCGCAAAGAGCAAGGCACAGACTCAATACTGTCAATAACAAAATGGCTTTTTTTAAAAACACTTTCATACCTCCATCTCACCTTTAATATGTTCCGTCATCTGCACTATAATTATACTTATAAGAACATGAAAAAACAACTACAATTTCAAATATGTGTGTTTGACACTGTTTTAGCCCGGGAAATATAGAAGTTCCGCACGCGCAGGCGCCAGTGCACAAAAATTGCTTTTCTAATTTTAAACATAACCTATACCCCCCTTAGTAGGACTTACACGGTTGCCTTTCTCTAATTAATTATAAATCAGTTTATCCTTTTTTTTTATGCTGACAGCATTATTCCGATAATGTATAATGTGATTATGGTGGGATAAAGGCAAAATAATAGAAGGGAGCGGTTATGGACAAGGTTGAAATCTACTATTTTACAGGTACGGGCAATTCACTGGCAATTGCTGAAGAATTGGGAAAAAAACTTGGTAGCCATGCCATAAAACTTGTATCCGCCCTCCAGCAGAAAAGCATTACAAGTGAAGCAGGCATAATAGGTTTTGTGTTTCCAATCTACGACTTCAAGCCGCCAAAACCTGTAGAGGAATTCATTAAGAAGTTTGATAATTTAAAGGGGAAGTATATTTTTGCAGTATGTACCTATGGAATAGCGGTGGGAGGTTCCCTGAAGTACTTAAGCAGAATAATTGAATCCTGCGGGGGTCACCTGTCAGGGGGATTTGGAATAGTCATGCCCCATAACGGCATAGGGTCGGGACTGCAGACTGAAACCCAGCGCAAGGAAATGCTGGAAGCCTCCACAAGCAGACTGGATGAAATAAGTGAATATATAGAGAACCACAGCAAGGGCAGGATAGAGTCAGTCAGTATGCTGTCAGTCATTTTCAAATACAGGTTTATTAAAATGATACCATCTGCCCTGAAACTTGTATGGATTATGGCACTGAAAGGTACAAAGGCTCTTGACTTTACTGCAAATGTGAATTGTAACGGATGTAGAATATGTGAAAGTATATGCCCTGTTCAAAACATTGCTGTAAGGAACGGCAGACCGATATGGTCCGACC
>CAYYGK010000109.1:0-8816 GCA_964471145.1 uncultured Eubacteriales bacterium
ATGGACTATGAGGAATTTAAAAAGGGAATTCTAAGCATTTCTGGTATTAACCTTGATTACTACAAGGAGAAGCAGACAAAAAGAAGAATGAACTCAATAATGAAGAAAAATTCATTTGAGAGCTATAGGGACTACTACATAGCTTTAACAAAAGATGAGTCTTTGTACATGCAGTTCATCAACTACCTGACAATAAATGTATCTGAGTTCTACAGAAACCCGGGACAGTGGCAGGTTCTTGAACAAGATATATTGCCATTATTGCTAAAAGATAAAAACTGCCTTAAGATATGGAGTTGTGCCTGTTCTACAGGTGACGAACCATATACCCTTGCTATGATTCTCAGCAGGCTTGATACACCCGGGAGAATAAGCATCCTGGCAACTGACCTGGATACAGAAGCTATTGAAAAAGCAAACAAGGGGATTTATACATGGAAGAGCATTGAAAAGCTGCCTTATGACTGCAAAGATGAGTTTTTTGAAACCGATGGAACCAACTTTTCAATAAAGCAAAACATAAAAGAATACGTCAGTTTTAAGCGGCTAAACCTTTTAAGCGATGATTACCCGGCTGGATACGACCTTATAGTTTGCAGAAATGTCCTGATATACTTTACAAATGAAGCCAAGGATATGATACTAAAAAAGATTTCACAATCCTTGAATAAGGGCGGCATACTTTTTGTTGGAAGCACTGAACAGGTTTTAATGCCTCAGAAATACGACCTGCACTCGATTAAGACCTTCTTTTACAGAAAAGGAAACTGAAAGCATCACATTCATTGACATGTTTTGTTATAAGGCATAGAATGAAACAGGAACAATTGCAATGGTGCGAGAGGCGGGATTCGAACCCGCACATCCTTGCGGACACTAGAACCTGAATCTAGCGTGTCTGCCAGTTCCACCACTCTCGCAAATGCAATAAATATTTTACTAGAAAATCTGACGCAATGCAAGAGGAAATTTGTTTTTTGAACGGTTGAGAATTTGCGTATAATATTAATAAGGGAATAATACAGGACTCAATGGGGGATATGGTTAATAACAGGCTGATTGGATTCAAAAAAAAATGTTTAGGCAGGCGGATTGCTGTTCTTGGGATAGGGATAAGCAATACACCCCTTTTAAGGTATCTTTGCGGTCTGGGTGCTGATGTCACCGCATTTGACAGCTCTGAAAGGGAAGAACTGTCCCAGCGACTCAACCAGCTTGATGGTCTTGATATAAAATATCATCTGGGCAAGGAATATCTTAAACACTTGAAAGGGTTCAATATTATTTTCAAGACGCCTGTCATAAGGCCGGACATACCACAGCTTGTTGAGGAATCAAAAAGAGGTGCATATATTACTTCAGAGATGGAAGTTTTCCTTAATTTGTGTCCTGCACAGGTATTTGGAGTAACAGGAAGTGACGGAAAGACCACAACCGCCTCTTTAATATTTGAAATACTAAAAGCTCAGGGTTACAGGTGCTGGCTTGGAGGAAACATAGGAAACCCGCTTCTGGGCAGCATTGATAAGATTCTGCCTGATCACAAAGTGGTATTGGAATTGAGCAGCTTTCAGCTTATGACAATGAGAACAAGCCCTGATATTGCGGTTGTGACAAATATCTCTCCTAACCACCTGGATGTGCATACATCCATGCAGGAATATGTGGATGCAAAAAGAAATATATACCGTTATCAGAAGTCTCAAGATACCCTGGTGTTAAACTTTGATAACAGCATTACACGAGAATTTGCAGAAGAAGCTTTTTCAAATGTAATCTTCTCAAGCAGAAAAAAAGAGCTTAAGAAGGGCGCGTTTGTTAAAGGTAAAAAGCTTGTATTCAGGGATGAAAAAGACTTAAGGGAGATTACCGATGTTTCAAGGGTAAGGCTGCCGGGAGAACACAATATTGAGAACCTTCTTGCTGCTATATCAGCTACTGCAAGGTATGTTGAAGATGAATCCATAAGAGAAGTCTCAGAAAATTTCAGGGGCGTAGAACACAGGATTGAGCCGGTAAGGAAGATAAATGAGATACGTTTCTACAATGACTCCATAGCAAGCAGTCCGAACAGGACAATAGCAGGGCTTAAATCATTCAGGCAGAAGGTTATACTCATAGCAGGAGGGAAAGACAAAAACTGTGATTATTCTAAATTAGGCAGGGCAATCCATGAAAGGGTAAAGTTACTTGTTATTACAGGACAGACAGCCGAAAAAATCGAGCGGTCATATTACAACTGGATAGAAAAAAACGGTCAGAATAAATCTATTCAGATTTACAGATGTGATGATATGGAAGATGCCGTTGCCACCGCATACCTTAATGCTCAGCCAGGAGATATTGTGCTGCTTTCACCGGCAAGCACAAGCTTTGATATGTACAGGAATTTCGAGGAAAGAGGAAATCATTTCAAGGAACTTGTCAGGATGCTGAACTGAAGAAATGAAAAGAGCACCCTTTGGATGCCCTCTATTCTGGTGGAGGGAGATGGATTCGAACCATCGAAGGCTGAGCCAACAGATTTACAGTCTGCCCCCTTTGGCCAACTCGGGAATCCCTCCATATGGTGCCCAGAGGCGGAATCGAACCACCGACACGAGGATTTTCAGTCCACTGCTCTACCGACTGAGCTATCTGGGCATTTGGTGGGCCTTCAGGGATTCGAACCCCGGACCTACCGGTTATGAGCCGGTTGCTCTAACCAGCTGAGCTAAAGGCCCTTGTCTTCAGCCGCAAAAAATAGTATAAAGCAAAATATCACGTACGTCAAGTGTAAAAATTAATTCATTGCTGAAAAAATCTATTGTAATTACATATTTTATCGAATATAATATTGGAAATAATCAGATATGCATGGAGTCTTATGAATAATACGGTTATTGCGGTAGAAAACCTTAGCAAGTCTTTTGGTGACATAAAAGCTGTAGATAATATCGGTTTCAGGATCAGGCAGAAGGAGTGCTTTGGATTTCTGGGCCCCAACGGCGCAGGGAAAACAACTACACTCAAAATACTTACCGGAAAGTCTACATTCACAAAAAATAAGGATGCTGTCATAGATGTAATGGGATTCCATCCAGCTAACGATTCATTATCGATAAAGGCACTTTCGGGTATTGTGCCCCAACAGGATAATCTGGATGCGGAGCTCAATGTGAAGGACAACCTGTTAATCTACTCAAAATTCTATGACATGAACAGCAGGCAGGCAAAGGAAAGGATAGACATGTTGCTTGAATTCATGGAGCTTAAAGACAGGGCCAGGTCAAGAGTCCATGAATTATCAGGGGGCATGAAAAGAAGACTTACAATTGCGAGGGCACTTCTTAACAGCCCCAGGCTTCTGATACTTGATGAGCCAACAACAGGGCTTGACCCTCAGGTGAGGCATTTAATCTGGAACAAGCTCAGGGAGCTTAAGGGACAAGGCGTAACAATATTGCTTACGACTCACTACATGGAAGAAGCATATCAGATTTGTGACAGGATACTGATAATGGACAAGGGGAGGAAACTGCTTGAAGGAAGCCCAAGGCAACTGCTTGAATACAACATAGAAAAATATGTGCTGGAGGTTTACGGTGTATCCAGCAAGGATGAAACATGTACCTTATTGTTTGAACGGGAAAGTCTGAGGTTTGAATTCCACAATGAAACTGTGTTTGTGTACAGCAATGAATCTGATAAGCTTTCAAGGGCTGCTGCGGATATATGCAAAAACAACTACCACATAAGGCTTTCAAATCTTGAAGACGTATTTCTGAAGGTGACGGGGAGGATATTGAATGAATTGCAGTAACAGTTATGAAGTTCCCTCTTTTTTAAAAAGAATCGCCAGTGTATGGTACCGGCATGTAAGGGTTTATGTTTCAAACTTTTTAAGCAATGCGTTTCCCCCTTTTTTCGAACCCCTCATATTCCTTGCAGGCCTTGGAATTGGTCTGGGTGCATATCTTCAGGACATGGGCACAGTCAGCTTCATATTGTTTCTGGCAAGCGGACTGGTTGTCACAAGCTCAATGTATACAGCATCATTCGAATGCACTTTCGGAACCTTCATCAGGCTGGAATACGACAAGGTATATGACGGAATGCTCGGAGCGCCCCTGTCTCCTGCAGATCTTATCAACGGTGAACTGCTTTTTGTAGGTACAAAGGGATTGTTCTTTTCTTTTGCCGTACTGGTTGTTACATGGATATTCGGCATAATAACCTACCCATTGAGCATTCTGTCAGTGATTATTGGTTTCATTGCAGCAGTGATGTTCGGAACGCTTTCTATGCTGATAACTTCTTTTGTAAAAAACATAAACCATTTCAATTTTTATTTCACCGGTCTGATCTCGCCCATGTTTTTCTTTTCTGGAGTTGTGTTTCCGGTTGAGAACCTTCCATATGTACTCAGAATCATGGCTGAAATCATACCATTAACTCATCTTGTAAGGCTGGCAAGGGCATTTTGCATCCCTGGAAGACTTAAGTGGTCACTTCTTTTAAGTGTTCTTTACTGTGTTTTATTCACTATGGTTACCGGCATTTTTGCAATAAGAAGGCTTAAGAAAAGATTAATTATTTAGCTTCAGAACCGTATAGCTTTTTCTGGGTATTGAAAAAATATGCAGTATATAGTAATATACATTCGAAGGGGGAGATTATGCACCAGGGACATAGGAAAAGAATGAAAGACAGGTTCATTAAGGAAGGACTTGACGGCTTTGATGACCATCAGGTGCTGGAACTGCTTCTCTTCTACTGCATACCTAGAAAAGATACTAATGAACTTGCCCATAAACTAATTGAAAAATTTGGTTCTCTTTCAGGTGTATTTGAAGCAGATCCTGCTGATATTGAAGGCACTGCTGGCATAGGATTCAATTCTGCAGTCATGCTTAATCTTATACCTTCTCTCTCAAGGAGGTATTTCAAGGACAGGTGGGGCGGAAGGCCTGTGCTTTCCAAACCGGAGGAGGCAGGAGAATATGCGGTGACGCTCTTTGCCGGAAGGGTTTATGAAGTCTTTTACGCAATATGTCTTGACTCAAAAAATGGTGTTATCTTTCCTGCACTTGTTCATGAAGGCACTATAAATGAAGCAAGGATATATCCGAGAATTGTGGTTGAAACGGCCCTGCGGCACAAGGCTGCTACAGTTTTGCTTGCCCATAACCACCCCGGTGGTACGATGAAGCCTTCTGCGGCGGACATAAACATAACAAGAAGCATTAGCAATGCCCTTAATACAATACAGATAAAGGTACTTGACCATATCATAGTTGCAGGAGAACAATACTACAGCATGTCTGTTAATAATCTGATGGGAGGATAGCTATGAGAAGAACAAAGATAATATGTACTATGGGACCGACAACCGAAGGACGGTTAACCGAGCTTATAGAAAACGGAATGGATGCCGCAAGGGTTAATTTCTCACATGAGGACTACAGCATACACGCTTCAAGGATACAAGAGCTGAAGGAAGCAAGAGAGAAACTTGGAAAGCCGATCCCCCTCATTATTGATACAAAGGGTCCTGAAATCAGGACCGGAATGATGAAAAGCGGAACAGTACTTAAAAACGGACAGGAGTTCAGGCTCGGCATAAACGGTTCAGAGGGTGACATAAATGGCGTATCTCTGTCATGTGACATGCTGTTTAAACATATCAAAAAAGATGACAGCATATTCATTGATGACGGAAGGATAAAACTTAAGGTAACTGGTATAGATGGTACCGAAATAATTACAACAGTGATATCGGGTGGGCCATTATCAAATAAAAAGGGTGTAAATGTTCCGGGAAGGCATACTGGAATACCGTTTCTTAGTGATAAGGATATAAAGGACATAAGGTTTGGGATAAAGCACGGATTTGATTATATAGCCCTTTCTTTTGTCAAGGATAGAGAAGATGTGGAACTGGTACGCAGAATCCTGAATGAGGAAGGCAGTGAAGACATCAGAATAATTGCCAAAATTGAACATGAATCAGCTGTCAGGAACATTGATGAGATAATTGATGCATCAGACGGGATAATGATTGGCAGAGGGGATCTGGGAATAGAAATGAGTTTCAGTGCTCTTCCCGGCATTCAGAAGAAACTGATCAGAAAGTGCTATTTAAGCGGGAAACCGGTTATTACAGCGACCCAGATGCTGGAATCAATGACACAAAACCCTCTTCCCTCAAGAGCGGAGGTGTCAGATGTCGCAAACGCAATATATGACGGTACAAGTGCCGTAATGCTGTCGGGGGAGACGGCCATGGGGTCATATCCCATAAGGTCGCTTAAAACGATGGTAGAGATTGTTGAAAGCACTGAAAGTGATATTGACTACAAAAAAAGATACCATAAAGAAGACTGGTTTTTTACTGAAAAGAGCATAGTGAATATAATAGGGCAGTCTACTACTGTGGCATCATTCAATCTTGATGCAAAAGCGATAATCGTGCCAACAAGGTCGGGCAATTCCGCTAGAATGATTTCAAGATTCAGGCCTTCAAGTCCAATAATTGCGTTAACCATTAGCCCAAGGATTGAGCGACAGCTTAATATGTCATGGGGAATATATCCTTTAAGAACTGTCTTCAAGGGAGAGATAAACGAACTTTTTAACAATCTTATCCTCTGTGCAGAGAAAACCGGCTTGCTAAAAAACGGTGATCTGGTTATAATTACTGCGGGCATACCCACCGGGAAAGCAGGTAAAACAAACATGCTAAAGGCTCACATAATGGGGGACGATGTTCTCTGATGTTTTGTACTGTGCTGTGAACAATGATATAATGTATGTTTGAATGTATGTTTTTTGCAAATCATAACTTATGGGGCACTGACAATGAACATATATGATATCAATGAAAGAGACATACTTGAAGCTTCAACAAATGACCGCACTTTTCAAAGAGGCAGAATGTACTTTTATAACGAAAGGGTCAGCGAATTTAGTTATGACAGCTCAAGCATGCTGTATACCGCTGTTGTTGAAGGAACAAAGCCGTATTATGTACGCATAGCACTGGAAGAAGGCGGTGAAATAGATTCATACTACTGCAGCTGTTCTGCTTTTGATACATATTTCGGGCTTTGCAAACACATTATTGCATTACTGTTCCTACTCAAGAACCAGCAGAATAATCAGGCGATGGCAGAACATAATAACAAAAAAGCCGCCCGGGAAGTAATGCTTGCTGCCCGGGACATGTCATTAGACACAGGTGCAAATTATGTAAAGCTTGAAACAGTATTGACCGTTAAACCTTTCAAGAATACATTTATTTCAAGTATTGAGTTTTATATAGGGGAGAACAGACTGTATGTTGTAAAGGACATTTTAGCATTACTAAGTAAATACATGAAAGGGCATGAAATAGAATTCGGTAAACTTTTTAAGCTGGTACCCGGAGTACATGCATTCACTGAACATGACAAAAAGATTCTGCGCCTTGCAGAAAGAGTACTTGAACACGAGAATCAGATGTCACATCTTAACTACAATTCCGGCAGCTTTTTTTGCGGAAGGTCACTTTATCTTATCGGGCCATATGCAGGTATGTACCTTGACATTAACCTGGGCAGAACCATAAAAGCTGCAATGGGAGATAAACAGACTGAATTTGTTCATGTTAAAAAACAGGACTTGCCTTTAAAGTTTACGGTAGAATACGAAAATCGGAATATCCTGCTCGTTCAGGATACTAAAGAGATGGCGATACCTGTTTCTGAAGACGGACGCTATTACTATTATGACGGATGCATTTACCGTATCAGCACACAACAGCAAGAAGCCTTTCTTCCGCTGCTTAAGGGATTCTACAAAAACAAGATGCCGTGCATAATTTTTAAGAGGGAACAGGGGGAAGTCTTTGTATCAGAAATATTGCCGATGGTGCAGAAAACGGGAGAGGTTTTATTAAGTGATGAATTCAATTCAATGCTGCTTCGGGAAGAACTTGAAATACAAGTATATCTGGACAGGCTGCGAAATGGAATACAGGCATCTGTAGAATATATATATGGTAACAGGAGAATCAGGATGTATCAGGAAACCCAGGCAAAGCAGCTTGATGACAGGATTACGGTAAGAATGACTGAAAAGGAGCATGAAATAGAAAAGATTTTCAGGAATGCCGGTTTCCGCTTAAAAGGAGACAGGCTTTTTTTATTCAGGGAAGAGCAGATATATCATTTTGCCTATGAGATTTTGCCGGAGCTTCAAAAGAAAGCACAGGTATACTATTCGGAGTCTTTCAGGGCTATGACCAGAAACAGAAACGGACTGCTCTACGGAAATCTTGCAATGAATGAAGACACGGGGTGGTTTGAGTTCTCTTTTGACATAAAAGGAATAGACAGTTATGAACTTGAGGCACTTATGCTCTCGCTGAGAGAAAAGAAAAGATATCACAGGCTCAGGGACGGGTCTTTTCTTCCGCTTGAATCCAGTGAATTAACAAGCCTTGCAAGACTGACTGAACAGCTGGGAATATCAGACAGGGAGCTTTTGAAAAAGTCCGTGAAACTTCCAGGTAACAGGGCTTTGTACATAGAAAACCTTTTAAGTGAAAACTGTGTGCAATGCATTGATAAAAACGACTTGTTCAGGGATTTTGTTGACAATATGCTAAAGCCGTCTGATTCCAGGCATAAAATACCCTCAATTCTTTCGGATGTACTCAGGGATTATCAGAAAACCGGTTACAAATGGCTAAAGGCTCTTTCGGCATACAGGTTGGGCGGAATACTAGCCGATGACATGGGTCTTGGCAAGACATTGCAGGTTCTTGCCTTTGTATATTCTGAAATGGGGATAAA
>CAYYGK010000110.1:0-8742 GCA_964471145.1 uncultured Eubacteriales bacterium
ACAGTGAACTCCTTGGTGAATACGAGGCCCCGTCTCCTCATCATATAGCTATGGCTATTGCCAGAAATAACAACTGGACTATTGCCCCCGGCGGGAACACCGCCCTCAACCAATTAGGGCTATCGACGCAAACAACCAGTTAAATTGTTCACTGTTCTTATGTAATGCAATAACTGAAGCTAATGAGGATGAACCTGGTCGGCCAGGTAGATTTGAATTATTCTTCATTGTACCAGCAGGGCATGTATGATAAAATGATTTTAAGGGAATGTAGCGGGAGGCTTGATAATGGACGTTTTCATGGAAAAGATTGTAGCAAGGCAAAGGACCGGAAAGGATATGCTTGTGACGGCAGGGATAATTATTGCAGTACCTGCAGCGTTCATATTGCTTATGAACATACCTTATCTTAACAAGCTGGTCGGCAGTTTCTGGCTGCTTGCTCTTGCTGGACTTATTTATGGTGCATACCACCTGATAAAGTCAAGGAGCATAGAATACGAGTATATAGTTACAAATGGTGAACTTGATATAGACAAGATTATCGCCAAGAGGAAGAGAAAGAGGATTTTCGGTGCAAGCAGCAAGGATGTTGACATCCTTGCAAAGTACAGGGGTACTCATTATGAACCTTCAATGGACCAGATACAAAACAAGATTGAAGCGGTAAGCACCATGGAGGCTGATGACATATACTTTATTGTTCTCAATTACAAAGGAGAACGCACCATTGTATTTTTCCAGCCTACAGAAAAAATGCTTGATTCATTGAGAAGGTTCAATCCCAGGAAGATATTCAAGACTGATTCGAATATTCAGGGATTGTAGATATAGACATGTATTTGTTTTGACGGGGGTTTGAAAACAGGTTGAAAAGGTATATTCTGATAGTAGGCCTGATTGCTTTTATCTCAGGCCTGATAGCCATGACGGCATACACAGGGTACTATTTTGTTTATAACAAATTCATAAAATCAAATGAGTCGGTGGTTGAAGTATTCAGTGACAACACTTTAAATCTTGTTGTGGAGGATGAAGTTGTCATAAACTATGAAAACCCCAGGATTGTGGATGAGGAGATACTGCTTCCCACAGGTGTTATCAGAAAATACATTGACCCGCATATTCACTGGGACCGCAACGAGGACAAGGTAACCGTTACTACGCAGGACAGGCTTATAAGGATGCAGACCGACAGCCTGGAAGCTATAGTTAACAATGAGCCTATGACCCTTAATGTACCTGTTCTTGAGTATGATGGTACTGTTTTTGTTCCTATTGGTTTCCTGGCTGACTTCTACGGGATAGAAGTAAACCATATTGAAGAAAGTGGCGTTATAACAATAGACTATAAAAACAGAATAAGGCAGATTGCAGAACCTGTGGAAGAAGGGGCTGTAGTCAGGACAGGAAGGTCAAGAAAAAACCCGGTTATCAGGAGGCTTGATGAAATTGATGAGCCTGACTGGAAAAAACTGAGGGTATTCAAGGAGTACAGGGACTGGTACAAGGTAAGGACAGCATGGGGAGAGGTAGGATACATTGAGAAAAAGTTTGTTGCAGTAACCAGGGTGTTTGTGGTAGAGACACCGGTAAAAAAGGACAAGTCTCCTGCGTGGTCACCTGAAAGGGGAAAGATAAGCCTTGTGTGGGATCAGATGTTTAACAGCAGGCCAAATCTGGAAGACATGACTGTTACGGAAGGGCTTGATGTCATATCGCCTACATGGCTGCATCTTGCTGACAGTGAAGGGAATATAAAAAACTATTGCTATAAGGGGTATGTCAAATGGGCTCATTCAAAAGGTTTCAAGGTATGGGCACTGCTCAGCAACAGCTTTGACGCCGGGATGACCAGCGGTTTCCTCAACAGCACAGCAGCAAGAGACAACCTTATAAGGCAGGTTCTGGCCTATGCTTCTCTTTATGAGCTTGACGGCATAAATATTGATTTTGAGAACGTATACTTAAAGGACAGGGATGCACTGACGCTCTTTGTGAGGGAAATAACCCCGCTTTTAAAGCAGCAGGGTCTTGTTGTATCAATGGATGTAGGTGTGCCTGGGGGCAGTGAAACCTACTCGCAGTGTTATGACCACTCTGAGATAGCTAAAACAGTAGACTATGTGATGCTGATGACATATGACCAGCACTGGAGCACATCACCTGAAGCAGGTTCTGTTGCACAGCTGTGCTGGGTTGAAAAGAAGATAAAGCAGACTCTTGAGATGGTGCCAGGTGACAAGCTGCTGCTTGGTCTTCCGTTCTATGTAAGGGTATGGAAGGAGCAGAAGGAAGGCGGAAAGGTTAAGCTGACAAGCGCAGCGTATTCTATGGACTATGTAAGGAAGCTGGTTGAAGAAAAAGGAGCGCCCAGGGTCTGGGACGGCGAAAGCGGCCAGTATTATGCGGAATTTACCGAAGACGGAGCCTGGTACAGGATATGGATGGAAGATGAGCGGTCCATAGACTTAAAGTCTGCACTTGCTCACAAGTACAGGCTGGTTGGTACGGCTGCATGGAAGAGTGGACTTGAAAAACCTGAAATATGGGCTGTGCTGGAGAAAAATTTAAAAACTTTAAACAACTATTTTGAATGGAAAGCACAGTATGAGGATAACAGATTGGCTTATGCGGACTAAGGAGGTATTAAAATGCCTTACTATCTGGATATATTTCTGAGACTGATCTCTGCTGCCGTCCTGGGCGGCATAATAGGGTATGAAAGGGAATCTTCCAGGAGACCCGCAGGCTTCAGGACGCATATACTTGTATGTACTGGGGCCGCACTTGTAATGATAACTTCCGAATTCATATATAACAGATATGCAGGGAATACGGCAATGGACCCTGCGCGTCTTGGAGCACAGGTTGTCAGCGGAATAGGGTTTCTCGGTGCCGGGACAATCATAAGAGACGGTATCAACGTCAGGGGGCTTACCACAGCTGCAAGCCTTTGGGCTGTTGCGTGTGTGGGGATAGCAGCAGGTATTGGGTTCTATGAGGGAGCAGTTGCAGCCGCCGCCCTTATCATCATAACCCTTTTGCTGCTTAAGAAACTTGAATACAGGGTAGCATCAAAATACAGGACAATATATATAATATGCTGCGAAAAGACAGGAATAATAGGGAAAATAACTGATGTGTTTGACAGATACACTCTTAAGGTAAAGAACATGGATTATATGAATGATGAAGAAAAAGATGGGCAGATGGTGCTTAAGTTCAGTGTAAAAACTGCTGTGAAATTCAACTGGCAGGATCTTAGAGACAGCCTCTATTCCATAGAAGGCACAAGCAAGATATATGAAGCATGACATTTTCCTAACACATATATGTGCTTAAAAATTCTGTACCTGCAGCCGATATACGTTAATGTGGGGTGATTATTGCACTCCGAAAACAGTCGGAAAGGGAATGACAATGCTTGAAGGCCTTTACGGAAAAGCATGCTGCAGGACGGTACGATTGACCGCACTCCTTACATTGGCGGCTATGCTTGTATGCCTTTTGACACCGATTTGTGCAGAGGGTGAGACGGCATATGATGTATATAACGGTATTGACAGCGCAGCTTATCTTATCGGGAATCTTGCATATTCTGACATTGAAAACACACAGTCCGAGGCCGCAATATTCAAATCCGGCGCTCTTGGGATACTTAAAGGGTACGGGAGCATGCTGTTTGCGCCCGGTTCATACCTTACAAGAGAACAGGCGCTGGCGGTTGTCTATCGCATGGCGGGGAAAGAGGAAGAGGCGCTTAAAGAGGGCGAACGTTTAAACCTCTTGAGAAGGGAGCGGGACAGGAAGGATTCTGCTGCGGCTGTATGGTCCGACGGATACATGCAGCTTGCCGCAAATGACCGTCTCATAACCTATGGTCAGCTTGAGGATGCACTGCAAGAGGACCAGAACTCACTTGGAGAAGATGATTTCAGAAAGCTGCAGCCTGTAACCCGCCAGGAGTTTGCATACTGGATTGCCAGGACGCTTCAGATGGAGCCTGTGTATGGACAGGAAGCCATTTTTAACAGTTACAATGACTGGCATATAGCCGATACTGAAAAGATACCCTGGATTGAGGCTGTTCTAAGGCAGGACATAATTAACGATGACGGCAGCGGATATTTCAGGCCGGACGGGTATGTAACAAGGGAGCAGGCAGCTGTAATTGCGAACAATGCCTTGGATATAATTATGTCTCTTCGGGGCATGAAGAGGCAATTTGGCACCATAACCGGTATAACTGCTGAAAAAAAGACCGGGCTGCCGGACGGCATGGTTCAGAAGACCTGCCATATAAGAAACAGCGACGGCAGTGCGGACATATTAATCTCTATCACCTATGAACCATACAGGCTTAATGAGCATGACCCCTCATTACTTGAGGAGGGTACAAAAGAGATTGCGGTTTTGCGGGATGGGGTTCTATCTGACAGCAGGATACTTAAAGAGGGTGACCGGATAGAGTTTACAGCTGACATATCCAACCAGGTGCTGTATGCATATGTTCTGTCCAGCAGTCTTGATACCAGGTATGTTGCAGCCCGCCTGACAAATATGGATGCTCCAAACAGGCTCATATATGTAAGAGAGTATTTCAATCTTGAATTCCCAAAAATCAGGCCGGGAGACAGGTTCAGTTTTGATATGCCTGATGGAAATAGTGAATATGTTTACAGCTATAGTGATGATGTCATATGCAGGAATGAGGGGAAAAGCGTAAGCCCGTCAGACTTGAAACCTGGTACTTCTCTGATACTTACGCTGGAGAATAATGTTGCTGTGAAAATGGAGAAGGCTGCTGTTCCGTTTGCTCCCACTCCTAACAATACTGTGGGCGGCATAGTGGAAGACAACAACCCCTCGCTTGGTTACGTAACGTTGTATAACGAAGACGGCACAGGTATATCTGCCCAGGGCTTAAGGGAGATGATTCTATTCCGCACCTTCAGCTATCCCCCTGAAGGGAATATTGAAGTATTAAGAAATCATACTCCTGCCCTGCCGGAGGATATCATGTGCGGAGACACCATTTTTATCAGGCTGGACAGTGAAGGCTTTATAGAATCCATTAGTGCAGTTGACAATTACATAATCAAAAACGGCAGAATAATTTCAAAGAACGCAGACACTCTTCTTATCAGGTTCGATGACGGCATTGAGCAGATACTGAGAATAGATGATGACACCGATGTTATTTCATCCGGGCGTATTGCAGATACCGGTTCAATAATGGAAGGAGACAGTGCTGCATTTACACTTAATGTCACTCCGGCAGGGACATCGCTTGTACGCATAGCCATAGAGAATACCGGAGAGCTGGTGACCGGTTTCTATAAAGGGATTCTGGCGGGAATAGACAACCATACACGCAGCATACTTTTTTATGATATCAGGAGCCTGAAAAGCGGCAACTGGATAAGAACAGCACACAAGGGGGTCGGAACGGTCAGCATTTCACAGGACTGCAGTTTCTACTCCGGCAGCGGAAACCTCAGATGGGAAGACATTTCTTTACTTCATACGAAAAAAAACATTTATGTAGCAGTCAGTGAGAGTTACGGGGGTGAAGAGAAGGCTAAGGTTGTTTCCTTCAAACCCGACGGCAGTACCGAGAGCATATATGATGATGAGATACTGTCGGTCTCTGGAAGCGGGGGCATAAGGCTATCTGCGTTTTACCCGCAGATAGGCTGCATGGAAGGAACAATCATAGTAAACGAGGGAAGGCTTACGGGCTATGGCTCCCTGGATGCCGGCACAAGGGCATACCTTGTTTCTAACAGGGACCCTGTGACCGGAAAGCATAACGCATCAATAATAAGTGTAGAACACACTACAGTCACAGGAGACCTGGAAATATACAGGGGGCGAATACTTGATATAGAGGAGAATTCAAGCTTTACACTGGAATCCTTCAGCAGGCTTGAGGGCTTGAGCTGGGAGTTTTTCAACACCCCCAGGACATTTAACATAGCCGGCGGTACCAGAATGATTGATGAGAACGGGGTAGTTTCAATACGTGAATTCAAGGGGTACGGCGAAGGCAGCAGTATCGATAAAACCGTTTATGTTGTTGCCGGAGGGACAGAAGCGAGGCTGCTGAGTACGGCACCTTACGGATCATACCTGACCAGGGGAGGCCTTAATGGTGTTTCAGATGAGAAGCTTGCTCTGGGAAATGCAAGGAATTATAAAGAAGATGAATTCATGTGGGAAGAATCGGGCGATATTGAAATCAGCATCCTGCCAAACACTGTAATAATAAAGCAGGGGATGGTTATAGATATGGAAGGTCTTGAGAACGGGGACAGGCTGACGGTAATAAGAAGAGATTCTATTTCAACAGATGCATATATAGTGATTGTCGGGGAGGAAAGATGATGAAGAAAAAGATTGTTCTGACATGGATTATAATTGTAATGGTCGCAGCCTGCTTTTCATCGGTTTATGCAAGACCGGGCGACTGTGGCTTTGAGGGGGGGATATCCTCAGGATATATAGAAGGCAGTACCACGTATGATTACAGCGAGGTCTGTTTGTTAACCGGCGTACCTATAGAGTTGCACGGTACGGTTATTATCAAGAAGACGCTCAGGCAGGGGGTAATACGTTCAACATATACATATAATTTAAGCAGCAGTGACGGCGATGCCACACTGAGGCGTGTCTTTACATATGATACGGAGGTGTCCGGCAAGGACAACGGACAGACCATAGAGGGGACAAAATTTGCCAGAACACCTGTCGAGATATTTGAGGCAGGAGGAACAAAGTACGTTCTTGAGGACTTTGTTTTCAGCAGGTCAAACATAATTGACCACAAACCTTCTGTTGACTATTATGCAGGCAATGTTAGAGGCAGAAAGCAATTCAATATGGACGGTGAGACCGATGGCAAGGTTACGGTAGATATATCGGGTGATTTTTACGGCTATACCCAGTTCTGGGGATCCACCGAAACAGGCAGGTACATATATCATTTAGAGCATACAGCAGAGGGAGCACAGCCGGACAGCTGGGGAGGAACAGGCGAGATAAACTACAGCTCTTCTGTTTCAAAGAGGCTGGATTATCAGACCAACATACCCAGTCATATAAGCTTTACCGGCGGATTTGTCCAGTCGCAGTACAACAGGAGCATTCTTGAATACAGAAGTCTCCTTCCTGAGTTTGACCATAACGGTATTTCTACGGATAATATGCTGGCGGAGACCGGCACGCTAAGCCTTGAGTCTTTCCCGGTTCAGGAAAGGCTTCCTGTGCCGTCACTCAATCACATAAGGGGCCATTGGGCTGAGAACGATGTAAAGAGGCTTTACAGTCTTGAGGTTTTCAAAGGCGGAGAGCAGTATTTTGACCCGGGGCAGGTGATGTCACGCGCAGAGTTTACAGGATGCATGGTAAGAGCGGCCAGTTCTGTACCGGAAGACCCCGACCTTAAGGAGCGCAGCAGTTCCCGTTCAAGCAGGAGGGGGACTGAGACGGTTGTGTCTCCTTTCCTGGATGTACCGGTAAACCATCTATTTTTCAGCAGTGTCAATGAGGCGTATGAAAGGGGCCTTATAAGCGGTGTGGGCAGCGGAAGGTTTGCTCCCGATAATACTCTGACAATGGCAGAAGCACTGACGGTTTTCATAAGGGCACTGGGTCTTGAAAGCATGGGGCCGGGACAGGATGCTGTAACGCTGTTCAGGGACAATGACCAGATACCTGCATATGCGAGAAATGCAGCATATGTTGCCGCCAGGATAGGGCTTGTCAGGGGGGACAGCAGGGGCTGCCTCAAGCCCTGTGAGAAGCTCACCAGGGCCAGGGCAGCAGCACTTATAAACAGGTTTATAGACTACATGCGTGAAGACATGGCAAAGGATTACAGGGAGAGAGTAATGGGCCTGTGAATTCCCTTCCCTTTTTTTGAGAAACTGTGATAGAATACATTTGAGGCAGTAAATCAGGTTTGGGGGAGATTTAAGTTGAGAAAACCATTTCTATGTAATACTGCAGCCATAGTGGCTGTAATTCTTTTTATTATAATGATGCCCTTTTCTGTAACCGCTGAAGATGACATTAATCTTGAGTACCTTAAAAGCATAATGAATATGGTAAGGGAAAAGTACGGGGAAGATATAACCGAACGTGAGTTGATTGAAGGGGCCCTTGAAGGAATCTTCAATACAATGGACCCTTATACAACCTACTATACAAATGATGAAGCAGAAAATTTCATTTCGTACATTGAGGGCAGCTATGAAGGAGTAGGGGTATCGCTTGAAGTGCATGACAGGGGTGCCGTGATACTTAAAGTATTTGAATCCTCCCCTGCTGATGAAGCCGGACTTTTGCAGGGTGATATAATAACCGGGATAGACGGCCTTGAAATTGCGGGGATGTCTATTGATGAAATTGTATCCCTTATGAGAGGAAAGTTGGGAACAGGCGTTACCATTACCGTAGAAAGAAGGGGTAAGGCAGCCCCGCTTTCCTTTCATGTAATCCGCGGCAGCATTCATATAAACCCTGTAACATATGAAATAAGGGATGACGGCATCGGATACATCAGGCTTGAGATGTTCAACTCTCATTCCTCCGAATATGTGAATGAAGCTCTTGATGCAATGGATGACGAAAACGTGAGCAGAATCATATTCGATATAAGGGGCAATCCCGGCGGGGAGCTTGGGCAGGCTGTCAGTATCGCAAGGAACTTTGTACCCGAAGGACTGGTTACCGTAG
>CAYYGK010000111.1:0-8703 GCA_964471145.1 uncultured Eubacteriales bacterium
CGAGTCATAGGGCCTGTTGACATGAGGATTATAGTATGGTGTTCCCATCGTTGTATTAAGAATTGCTGTACCCCTGTCATGCATTATGCCTGCAAGTCTTATCGGCTCAGACAGGTCGGGCTTCCTGTAGTCGCTGCTGTCAACTCCCCATCCGTAAGGCCTGGGTATGCCGTCATAGACATTTATCCTGCTTGTTACCACAAAATCCTTTCCGGTCCTTGACCTGATTTTGTCCATGGTATTGAGCAGGAACGCCGTGCGTCCTTTAAAACTGCCTCCATACCTCCCCTCCCTCGTATAGGCAGAAAGGAGTTCTGATATCAGATACCTGTGGCAGGCCTTGACATCTACGCCGTCAAACCCTGCCTGTGCAGCCAGTCCGGCTGCTTCAGCAAACTGATCCTCCAACTGCTCCAGCTCTCCATCAGAAACAATTCTGCACCTGTCTCCGGTATTGTATACCTTGTCCAGATAGGGATTAGGAACGGCTATGACAGGTTCAGGTTTTCCGTCAGGTTTGCTGAACCTTCCCGAATGGGTTAACTGCATAATTACAAGGGGTCTGTGATGCAGCCCTGATGTATTACGGACATTTTCTGTCATATCATCCAGCAGCCGCTTAAATTCCCTGACATTATCTCTGTTTATCCATAACTGCCGGGGATATGCCCGCCCCTTCCTTGCAACGGCAACGGCTTCAAACCATATGAGACCTGCTCCGCCCGATGATATCCTTATATATCTCCTTCTTGTAAGTTCGGAAGGGCTTCCGTCAGCATTGCCATCAACTCCCTCCATGGGATGGGTTGCCAGCGAATTGGGAATCCTTATTCCATATAATGTAACGGGTTTGGAAAGTATTCCTGTATCCTCTGAAAAATGAAGGCCACAGCTTATTTTTCCTGCATCCCGCCTCAGCTCTTCCAGCGTTTTGTAGTTGAATCTTGTAAATTCCATGTGAATAAGCCCCTTTGCAGATATGCCTAATATGATATAATAACCTTAATAATTGCTCTTACTTGCAATTATACATTGGAAATGTGCTTAATAATATAATTTACTTGCGGCATAGTTAACGTTTTTTGTCCAAAGGGGTTGCCTGCAATGAGCTTAAAACCGGTAGAACTTCTATATAGAAAGACAGGTGGATCATTTGATATCCACAGCCATTTCCATAACCGCTATGAAATAATCTACATGAATTCAGGTGCCGTAAGTATTAAGGTATCTGGCAGTATGTACAGAATAGACAGCAAAGCACTGATTTTTATAAACAAGTTTGAAACCCATGAACTTACGGCTCATTCATATCCTTACAGCAGATACTTTCTGCTTATCACCCCTGATTTTCTGTACCGTAGTATAAAAAATCCTGTTCTGCTATCGGTGTTAAAACACCGCCCCCGGAATTTCAGCCATGCAGTCATGCTTGGACCTGAAGCAGCAAGAGTAACCGGGAGCTTGTTCAGTCAGATGCTGGAAGAGACCGAGCAAAAGAAACAGATGTGGGAAATTTCAATAGGATGCATGCTAAAGCAGCTTCTGCTTAATGTTTACAGGAGCAGCCCCGACTCTTTCCCCGCTTCGTCACTGAATGAAAGCATGAAAGTCGTCATAGACGTTCAAAACTACATAGACAGGCATTACACAGAAGACATAAGGCTGACGGAAATTGCAGCAAGACACCACATGGACATGTTCTATCTCTCCCGCCTTTTCAGCAGATATACCGGGTATACATTCAGGCAATACATCACCCTCCAGAGGATATCCAGAGCACAGGAACTTCTTTATGGGACTTCAAAAAACATAACCCGCATAGGTACAGATTCAGGATTCAACAGTGTAAACCATTTTATCAGGATATTTAAAAAGTATGAAGGTATAACCCCTCTTCAATACAGAAAAAAAGCAAAAGAGCTCTATTTTACTTCATAGCCCTGGTCCTCAATTATATCTCTTATTGTATCTATATTTACCCTTTCATTATCATACTCGACAGAAACCTTGCCGTCAGCAACAGAAACACTTACTTCAACTACACCATTAAGACTCCCAACAGCATTCTCTATACTCTCTGCACAATGCGTACACGTCATTCCTTCCACATTAAGCAGCGCTACTTCTTCAGCCATATCTTCGCATCCTCCCCTTGAAGCCTATATCATAATACTCTATATACCCGATTTTCATATTTTAAACTCATGTTAATTGTTTGTCAATAAAAATTTAACGAAATAACGGAAGAATGAAAGATATATTTTCAAACATTCATAGATTTCTTCTGCCGTTTCTGTGCATACATAAGTTCATCCAGGCGGCACATGAAATCATCAAAATTGTATTCCCCGGAGTCAAAAACACCTGCACCGTAACTATACTCGATATTGTAGTTATTTGACGAGTTTTTGTTAAATTCATTGAATCTGGTTCGAATTCTGTCCACCGTCCTGTTTAGTGCCTTAACTGTGTCGCATTCAAAAATAACTATGAACTCGTCTCCTCCTATACGGGCAACTATATCTGTTCTTCTTATTGTAGACTTAAGAATGCTCACAGTCTGCTTAAGGGCATTATCCCCTTGTAAATGACCGTACTTGTCATTGATTGCCTTAAGGCCGTCAAGGTCGATGAATATGACTCCGTAATGCTCCTCTGTGTGTTCAAACCTCCTGCTTATATAGTATTCAAAAGATTCTCTTGTCCATGCACCTGTGAGCTTGTCCAGGTAAACCATCCTGCTGCTAAGAAAATTATAAACAATTACCAGTGAAAAACCTGCACAGCTCCACATGAGTAAAACACCATAGAACAGTGACTGCAGTATCCCTCCTATTATTGGAAGTATGCCAAAAATCACAAGAGGCAGAAACTCCTGCCTCATAAGTTTTTTCCTGTTGACTTTCAATATCACCATGCTGTATGCAAGATAGAAATATGTAATAACAGCTGATAAGAAAAACAGGTCTCCACGGTGATAAACATTATTGGAATCAACGTAAAACACATATCCATAAACCGGTGACAGAAGCGTTATAAATGTGTTAAGTGCCAAAGGTATCAGCAAAATCAATATACTCAGCCTGGATTTCCTGCTGTCGGGTAAAGTTATGGTTGTAATGAATCTGGACCAGTAGTAAGTCAGAATGGGAGCAGTAATAAACAGACAGGTGGAAAAAACGACCAGTATAGGAACTACCAGGGGCCCCGTCTTCCCATTAACAATACATGTTATGGTTTCAAAGGCAATTTCAAGGATTACTATTGCCGAAGTGATCAGAAAATACCTGTTAAGCCTGTCCTTCCGGTCAAGCCGGTTGTATGCTATCAAAAGTACAGTCCCAAGAAGAATAAAAGCAGCAATATTAATGTCAATTCTAAGATACAGTTTCATATACTCACCGATACCTCGCAAATTTATTGTATACAATTCCTGCAAAGATTTCAAGCAAATTTACAAATACTAAATTTAGTATATGCTCAGGTAGGCTTAACTACGCAATTTGCTCCAAAAAGAGGACATCCCGGGCAATCCGGCTTTCTTGCTGAACAGTATCTGTTTCCTGCTGCATCTATCAGTGCATGATACTCATTAAACAAAGCAGTTTCATGAGTAAGGTTGTCCATAAAGAAATTCTGCATGTCACCATACTTTATATCCTCACTGAAAAAACCCAGCCTGCTGAATATTCTTCTGGTATAGGAATCCACTACAAATACAGGTTTTTGGGCCGCATAAAGAATAATGCTGTCTGCAGTTTCCTCTCCAATGCCGTACAGGGAAAGCAATTCACTTCTGAGTTCTTCAACCGGCTTTTTGAAAAAATCTTCAAGTCTCCCCCCGTAATTCTTCTTCAGGTGGTTGCAGAACACCTTTAATTTTTTTGCCTTCTGCTTGTAAAACCTCGTACTCCTTATGTGTTCTTCAAGTACAGCAGTATCAACATCACATATTGCGTCAATGCTCAGCATATTACTGTCCTTGAGGTTTGCTATAGCCCTTTCCACATTCCTCCATGATACAAACTGTGTCAGTACTGCACCGATAATAACCTCAAACGGGGTTTCGGCAGGCCACCAGCCCCTGGGCCCGAAATGCCTGTACATCCTGTAATATATCTCCATCAGTCTTTTGCCTGTTTCATTCATTTTCATACCTCTTGTATAACGATTTCACCGCGCACTTCATGCTGAAATGCCCGGTTCAATGAATAATTATATAATATATTTAATTGACTTGTACATCTTAAAAATGTAGAATTTAAAACATAATAATTCTTTGGAGGGAAGACAAATATGAATATTGGCATTATTGTTTACTCGCAGACCGGCAATACCCTTCACACGGCAGGGAAGCTCAGGGAAAAACTTGAAGAATGCGGTCATACGGCTGAGATTGAAAGGTTAAAGCCCAAAGGCGAAGTTAAACCCGGACAAAAAGACATTTGCCTTGAAAAATTACCTGATATTGTCATGTATGACTGTGTTGTCTTCTGCAGTCCTGTCCAGGCTTTCAGTCTTCCCCCCGTAATGAGTAGATATCTTAGGCAGATTGAATCCCTGGAAGGGAAAAAAACTGCGTGTTTTGTAACCATGCATTTTCCCTTTGACTGGATGGGCGGCAACAGGACAATACGCCAGATGGTAAAAATCTGCACATCAAAAGGTGCTGATGTTGAGGGCACAGGTATCATAAACTGGTCAGGAAAAAACCGTGAAGAACTCATAGAGTCAATGACTTATCGGTTATGCGGTCTGTTCTAGCTATTGTCGGCATTACCGTATTATGCTATAATTGATTTCAATGTTCTGATGATAAATATAAAGGTTACCGGGGGTTGTATATGCTTCAAAGACTCAGATTTCTGTGGAATATATATATAACTTTTTTAAGGCTTGGAAGTATAAGCTTTGGAGGAGGTTATGCAATGCTCTCTCTCATGGAAAGGGAGGTCGTTGAAGAAAAAAAGTGGGTGGAAAAGGAAAAGATTGTTGATATCTTTGCTGTCGCAGAATCACTTCCCGGTGCAATTGCACTGAATTCTTCCGCGTTTGTCGGGTTTTCCATTTCAGGAATAACAGGTGCCGTTGCCGCTCTTCTGGGAAACCTGACCTCCCCGGTGGTGATAGTACTGGTTCTTTCAATCATATATAACAGGATAAAGGACCTTCCTGCCGTGGTGTCAGCATTCACCGGCATATATCCGGCAATAGTGGGCCTTATTCTGTACGCTGCATATAAAATTGGGAAAACCGCCATACGCGACCGGGCAGGAATTATTATTGCACTTGCTTCATTCATGCTGGGAACATTCCTTCACCAGCCCCCCATACCTGTTATACTATCGGGGGCGCTTGCGGGCTTGTCACTTGAAACAATACATACCGGAAGAAAGCAAAACAATCTTTTGTCTATCATCAGGGGATGTGCAACCCTTTTATCTGTATTGATGCTGTTTGCAGCCTCATATTTGTTCAAGTTTGATATTACGGCAGTAACACTTTTAATGCTTGGTCTACTGCTTGCAAACATCTTTGCCAGCCTCAGGGAGAGTGATATGAATGCCCATGCTTCTTAAAATATTTTTAATGTTTGCAAAGCTCAGCCTCTTCGCATTTGGCGGCGGGTACGTGATGTTCCCCATGCTTCTTGATGATATTGAAAAGACCGGTATTCTTACAACAAGACAGATAACCGATGTTATAGCTATTGCAGGAATGTCTCCCGGAGCCGTTGCCATAAATGCAGCAGTAGGTACAGGATTCAAGGTGGAAGGAGCCCTTGGGGTCGTGGCGGCATTTCTGGGCATTGCAATACCATGTGCTGTTATTGTAATAACAGTTGCCACGTTTTTTTTCAAGGTGTATGATCACCGTCTCGTAAAATCAGCCCTTTATGGTCTTCGTCCTGTTATTACCGGGATTATAGTTTTTGCAGCAGTTAAAATTGCTGTCGGAAATAGAATAATTGCAGCTGCCGCAGATGACAGAATTATCAACGGCCTGGACATCAGCATACAGGGCCGGCAGATTTTCGAACTCAAGAGCCTCCTTATAACTGCTGCATCCTTTGTACTGCTGGTGAAGACAAAAGTCCACCCCGTTTTTATAATTCTTGGTGCGGGAGCTGTGGGAATACTTCTGTTTTAGAGGAAGGGATAATATGCCTCCGCTTAGTGTGATGATAAAACCGGCTTCAAGCATCTGCAACCTTAGATGCAGATACTGCTTCTACCATTCAATAGCAGACAGCAGAAGTACCGGTTCATATGGAATAATGAATGAGACGGTGCTTGAGACCATTGTATCAAAAGCACTGGGCTTTGCACACAGGCAGTGTACATTTGCCTTTCAGGGCGGCGAACCAACTATGGCAGGCCTTGATTTCTTCAGGAAACTCGTTCAGCTTCAACAGAAATACAATACAAAATATACTCAAATCAACAATGCAATACAAACCAATGGAATTGTTATAGAGAGCGAATGGAGCAGATTCCTTTCAGACAATAAATTCCTTGTGGGAATATCGCTTGACGGCCCTAAAAGCATCCATGATGCAAACCGTATAGACCCTGCCGGAAAGGGAACATTCAACAGGGTTATGAAGACAATTGCTCTTTTTGACAAGCATGACGTTCAGTACAACATACTCACAGTAGTTAATGCCTTTACTGCAAGACATATAACCAGGATATACAACTTCTTTAAAAAACAAGGCTTTAATTACCAGCAGTATATACCCTGCCTTGATCCTCTGGATGAACAGCCAGGAAATCATGACTACTCACTAACCCCTGAGCGCTATGCCTATTTTCTAAAAACCCTTTTTGACCTGTGGTATGATGATATAACATCGGGAAACATGATAAGCATAAGGTACTTCGACAACCTTACAGGCATGCTTATGGGGTATCCCCCCGAAGCATGCGGCATGTCAGGCGTCTGCAACTGCCAGTTTGTAATAGAGGCGGACGGAGGGGTGTACCCATGCGACTTTTATGTCCTGGATAAATGGTATCTTGGGAGTATTATGGAAGTAGGATTTGAAGAACTTAAAACAGGCAAGGCAGGAAAAAAGTTTGTCGAAGTATCAACACATGTGGACCCTGCCTGCAGGGAATGCAAGTGGGCTCAAATCTGCCGTGGAGGGTGCAGAAGGAACAGGGAGCCCTTTAAAAACGACAAGCCCTCCCTGAACTATTACTGCAGTTCATTAAGAGAGTTCTTTGATTATTCGGCTTCCCGCCTTCAACGGCTTGCCGCCATGATGTCACAGAGAAACGGATAGCTATTCAGGTTCTATCACGATATATGATGACCCTCTTATCATTCTGAGTTCTCCGACAAGTGTTACACTCTCAACAGTATAGCCATCCTTTATTATGTCCTTTACAAGGCCTATATACCTGAACAGTACATCACTTGGCTTTATGCTGGACCATACCCTTCTGCCCAGTATATCCAAAAGGCCTGGAATCTTGTCTGCATTGGTTATTGTACCATGCTGGTCAATAAATGCCTTAAGGAAGGCCTGCTGGTTTCTCTTCCTCTCAACATCTCCGTATTCAATCACCTTGCCGTTATCGTCAACACCCGTGCGAAATCTTACAAACCCTTCAGCCTGTTTACCGTCAAGTTGCTGCATACCCTTGTCAAGATGGATGTACAAATCCTGGGCGGGGTCTTCATAATCCATATCATATGGAACATATATATCCACTCCTCCGAAAAGGTCTACTGCATTCACAAAACCTTCGGTATCCACCTTAATGAAATCGTGTATTGTAAGTGAGAACTTCTCCTCTACCACCTGCGTTATAAAACTCACGCCATAGCTGATGTTGTCGAACTTCCCTTTGAAGTTTAGTTTCCGTCCCCTGTCATGGATATACCAGCCAAGATAATAAGCATAGTTTATCTTGAATGCCCCTGGTTCGTTTACCGTATTGTAAGCCTTCATAAACTCAAGTACTTTCTTGTTATACCCTATGTATGTATCCCTGGGTATCATTATAATCTTTATTTTCTGCGAATCCCTGTCAATACTCATTATGCCTACGGTATCCATAAGCCCGTACATCTGGTCTTCACCAAGTATTAAGACATTTGTGCTGTTTTCTGAAACCAGGTCTTTAACAAGAGGGTGCAAATTGGTAACACCGGCGGCCCCATCAAGTTTATCACCGTTATCCTGTTCTTCCTTGCCTTCCGGATTTCCGTTGTTTTCATCGCTGTCCGGGTCTCCGGATTCTTCACCGTTGTTTATATATTCTTTGCCATTTTCAGTTTGCTTTTGCTCAGTCTGTTCCACACCAGGTTTGTCGCTATGAAAACTCTCATCGCTGCAGCCCTTGCCCGCAGAAATGAAGAATACAAATACAGCCGTTATTACAGCAACAGAAGCTGCAATATATAGCATATTCCTGTTTCTCTTAAAAAAATCCATCACCTAAACCATGTCTCCCTTGCAGTATATCATTAAAAATGACAATTATTCTATTAATAATTGTCAGGATATGAATATTAGTATAACATAAAAACATGGTTAATTTTACTCGGGCAATATTAAAAATTTGTAACAGTGAAAAGCTTTATACCCATGGCCCGGCATCTATTTGTTCTTTTCTTTTTTTTTCAGAATATAACCCTTGCCATCACATTTTTCACATTTGAAAAATTTAATTATTTCACTTTGTTATAATA
>CAYYGK010000112.1:0-8691 GCA_964471145.1 uncultured Eubacteriales bacterium
TTCCTTATATTAAGATGTATATAGATAAAGAAAATAAGAAAGGGCAGTTTTTCCTGTCAGGATCTCAGCAATTCGCAATGATGAAAAATGTTAGTGAATCATTGGCTGGAAGAATAGGGATTCTTAATTTATTAGGAGTTTCACTTCGTGAAATATATAATACTAAGTTAAATATTCCCTTCATTCCAACACCAGAGTATTTTGATAAAAGGCGCAGGGAGTTAAAGAATATATATTATAAGGAGATTTGGAGAAGAATTCACCGTGGCAGCATGCCTGAGCTCGTTGTAGAAAGTCAAATAGAATGGCAGGCATTCTATGCTTCGTATACAAAGACCTATATTGAACGTGATGTTCGTGAACTTACACAGGTTGGAGATGAAGTAAAATTTCTTCAGTTCATGACATCAGTAGCAGCATCCAATGGGCAGCTACTAAATCTGGCATCAATTTCAAGGGATGTTGGTATCAGTCAGCCTACGGCCGACCGTTGGTTGTCAATCCTTAAAGCCTCCAATATAATTTACCTGCTGCAGCCATATCATAATAACATTATAAAAAGGGCTGTAAAAACACCAAAAATATATTTTTTGGATACCGGGTTGGCGGCATACCTTACTCGTTGGCCAAATCCGGAAGTATTACAGGCTGGGGCACAGGCAGGAGCATTTTTTGAAGCTTTTATAATAGCAGAAATTTTAAAAAGTTATTACAATTCAGGCATATTGGAACCACCTCTTTATTTCTATCGCGATAAGGATAAAAATGAGATTGACTTGCTAATCCATGAGGGTGGTACGCTTTATCCTATAGAAATAAAAAAACATGCAGACCCGGATGCCAAAGATGTATCAGCTTTTAAAGTGCTTGATAAAATTCCTTGTGTTACCAGAGGTCCTGGCGGTGTCGTGTGTATGTATGAAAACCTGGTATCACTTAAAGATGAGGACATGGTGATACCAGTTACATATATATGAGTGTTGTTATCAAGAGGCCGTATCACCAACAATATTACATAACTATATTGATTTTCAAATAATCGGGCCTCTTTTTATTGCCGATGTACCGTATTTCTCCCTGATAGAATCTATGGTTTTTTCAAGCATCTCTTCACGGGTTTCATTCGAGGTGTCTGACAGGTCAAACAGTGTAGGCTGTACCGGGAGGTCTTCATCAATTGATCCAAGTCCTATGCCCAGCAGCCTGACCGGCCGGCTGGTGTTCCAGTTGGACTCAAGAAGTAAAACGCCGGTGGAGTATATGTCCCCGGTGAGGTTAGTTGGATTGATGGATTTCTGCCTGGTTATTGTGCTGAAATCGGAGTACTTCATTGTTATGTTAACAGTCCTTCCTTTCAAGCCGTGCTTCCTGGCTTCGGCTCCTACTTCTTCTGCAAGCCTGTATATAACAGACTTTGCTTTGTCAGGGTCCGATATGTCGGATGGCAGTGTGACAGACCTGCTTATGGATCTACTTTCATGCTCTGGCTCAGGTGTCACGGGTGAGGGGTCAATACCGTTTGCAAGGCAGTGCAGTTGGCGTCCCGGTCTGCCCAGAATTTTTGAGAGCATTTTTGGGCTGCAGGTAGCCAGGTCACCTATTGTAAATATGGAAAGCCTGTGAAGTTTTTGTTCGGTCTGGGAACCTATACCATACATATCCCTTATTGGCAGAGGCCACAGTTTCTTTTCCATATCCTTTTTCCAAAGTTCTGTAATTCCCATCGGCTTTTTCATTTCGGATGCCATTTTTGAAAGGAATT
This sequence comes from uncultured Eubacteriales bacterium, assembly GCA_964471145.1. GTDB lineage: Bacteria > Bacillota > Clostridia > Acetivibrionales > STF1-152 > CAYYGK01. The sequence goes on from CAYYGK010000112.1 coordinate 1,763, forward strand.
TGTTTTCGGATATACCTATGGAGCACCAGAGACCCAGCCTGTCCAAGATGGTTTTCATTATATTCTCAGCGGCTTTTACCGGACTGCCCAAAAGGAGCTCGCAGCCTGTCAGATCAAGCCATGCTTCATCTATGCTGTTTTGCTGTATGACAGGAGTATAGTCTGAAAGCAGACCCATTACCTTGCGGGACATGCTGCTGTAGTATTTGTGGTCAGGAGGCACCAGTACCAGGCCTGGACATAGTTTTCTGGCCTCGCCTGTGAGCATTGTTGTCTTAATACCGTACTTTCTTGCATCGTAATTAGGGGCAAGGATTATTCCGCAACGCTTTGCAGGGTCTCCTGCCACAGCCGCAGGATTTCCCCTGAGGGACGGGTCTCTGGCCGTTTCACAGCTTATGAAGAAGGCATTCATGTCTACAAGGAGAACTACCCTTGACATGGTATATTAACACCCCCGCCTGTATGTTTAGAGTATTGGCTTGATTTCATAGGTTACCTTGTCCCCCCTTACGGTGACAAGGACATATGTCGCCGCATCAAGGTTTTGGGGTGTCACATCCTGGTGCGAAAAACCGGTGGCCTCAATATATTTTACCCCGTTGTCCATATAGCTCCTGTCTGTGGCACCCGGGCAGAAGACCCATATCTTATAGGACTTGTCTTTTGAGAAGTCAGAAAGCACCTGCCTGAACAGGTTTCCTTCCTCAGTATCAGTAAAAGAATATGGTGACTGGTCCATAAATATGAATACCTGTTTTCCCTTGAAGTTCCTCAGCCTGCCCATAAGCCACTGCCACTGCCCGGAAGCTGCAGTGCGGAGGCTTCCGCTGCCGGCATCAAGCATTATGAACCGGGTATTCATTTTATCAAGGGATGAAAATCCCCCACCAAGTGAAGAAAGCTGTGGTTTTTCAACCTGCCCGCTTATTTCTTCACAGCCGCTGCCTGTAAGCATTGAAAGGTCTATATAGCTGTTTATTTTTTCTGCCATCCTCCTTGTGAGAACCCTTTCCAGCGGATTGGCAGGCTTTTTTTTCTGGGAGAAGACCGAGAACCTGAAGGAGTCGGGTGAAGGGGTATATACAACGCTTTGCACATCACTGTCGGCCGGCCGGGTATCTTCAGGCACGTCCGCATTACCGCTGTATTTGAATACCGTGGCTGTCAGGTTGTCGAAGTATATGTTTCCGATATCCTGCACCCTTCTTATCTGTGCTGCATATATGCGGGATAGCCTTGCAGGAGTGAACCCTTCAATCCGGGCTTCCACATGGTTCCACTTTGTCCACTCCATTTCCCTTACGAAATCAACCCTGTGCATCTTACCATCGGTGTCATATATTTCTGCCCTGAGCCAGTTTGTTGTGGGGTGTGTATTGTACACCTCAAGGCCAAGCTTTACGGTACTGGGATGAAGGGGTATGCCTTCATTGAAGAATTCAACATAGGCAGCCCTGGTAATATCGGGGTTTTCTATGAAGTTATATTTAAGTTTCCCGGAAAAGTTTCCTGCAAACGGGTGGTTTGATGATATTGAGTATGACCCTTCAACCGTATCAGGATATCCCAGGAATGCAGCATTAAGTTCTTCAAAGTCGTCAAGCAACTCAACTGTATAGCCCGGCACCAGAACTTCTATATATGCATGGGTATTGCCAACCCATGCATCCATATAGCCGCCGCCTTTTGCAAGAGGTGTCAGCTTCCCCTCCTTGAAGTCTGCTTTTATTCCGTTGAATGAATAGTTTAGATCCCTTGGATCAATCAGTGCATTCTGACCGCTGATATCTCCTCCGTAAAAAGAGATTTGCCTGCTTTCACCCACTGCAAGTTTGATGCTTTTCAGGTCGGGTACAAGCTGGACAGGCGGCTTAAGTACTTCAATTTCCGTTTCTGAGGCAACACCGTTTATTTCAGCTATAACCTTACCATGCCCTGGCTGCGAAGGATAGAATATGTTATCCTCAAACCGCCCCTCAATGCCGTCAGTGCTCCAGTTTACTGCGGAAAGATTTATGGATACGGGGTTAAAGTACATATCGTAGCCAAGCACGTCGAATTCCCTGGATGTGCCGGCAAAAATGCGTGTGTCTGAGGTATTGATTACCATGCCATAAAGGTAGGATTGAGGGGCCGATGAGACAACCCCGACAATGTTGGGAACTCTCCTCAGTATGCCGTCAGACGGGGAATTTAGTACTTCAGGTTCTTCTTTTCCCAGGGGTCTTGCCAGTATTGCGCTGGAACCGCCTCCGTCAAGGTTTATGGCGTTGAAGGCCCCAAGTTCAAGCATCAGTTCTGCCATTTCACGCTGGGTCAGGCCGAAGCTTGAATCCTGGCGTCCGTCAACTGTCACCATTATAAGCTGGTTTCCGTTTTCGGAGCACCCCAGTGCGCTTCTTGGATGTCTGCCGGTTATTTCATGGGTGAAAACGCCCGGTATCTTACCGTTTCTTAGCAGTACAGCTCCTCCTGAAACCGCCATAATCATTTTTTTCCAGTCGGGTGTTGTACTGATATGCAGGGACACGCTGTCACCCTTTTTAAAATTGTCCAGCAGCATGTCTGCTCCGCTGCCGCATGTTACAACAACATACCCGTTCCCGGGTATGACTGTAGAAGATTTGCCCTCGCGTATCTCTGTCACCCTGCCGTTTTCGACAATCATTTCTACCATACGGGTGTATTTTCCGGCTCCCGGGGTCATGTTTCCCCAGGTCCTGTCCAGAATGGTAAGGTCTGTGTATCCGTAAAACGGCCTGTTATACCTGCCGGCTATCAATACGGCCCGGTTGGGAGCTTCAATCCATATGGAGGTCTCCCAGTAGTCACAGGAGGCCTTTCCTGCGCTGTTAACACAAAGGGTTGCCATGGTCTGCATGGTGCTGTTAAGGCTGCTGTAAGCCGTCAGAAGCTCGCCGGAGGATACTATTGGACCTATAGGTATAACCTTGTTTGCCTCTTCTCCCCACATGAAAAAACTTCCGTTTATCGCTGCCACAGCATTTTCCGATTCCATTAGATCCAGGGGGGAGGAAAGGGTGCGCATGGAAGTACTGTCAACAATGGTATCAACTTTTACATGGCTGTTTGTCAGATCAGCCCTGATAATATTTACATCAAGCCATCCGTCGTCAGTAAACCTTGTTATTTTTTCATGGCGCACCCCGGATGCTACCATACCTGTTTCTATATTTGAATGTATTGTTTCAGGAAGCGCAGATGCATTTGCGCCGGATACAGCCAGCATGGCGGCTGCAAGCACGCCATGCAGAAGTTTTTTTATGTATTTTTGCTTCATGTTTCCCTCCACATGTCTATATTTCTCCGTTTTATGGCACCAAAGATATTGTTCTTAACATCACGGTTTTCCTTTATCATACAGTCCAGCAATTTTTTTATTTGCTGGCGTACAGTTGCCTTTTCCATGCTGCAAAGAGGGGGCATAACCCTTATATCATGTTTTTTTACAAACCCTTTTGTATCCCGCTCCTCTACATAGACCAGCGGGCGTATTACGTGGATCAGGGTTCTGTCCAGCCAGGTTACAGGTGAAAAGGTATGGATCCTTCCTTCATAGAACAGGCTTATAAGCAGGGTTTCTATCACATCGTCCCTGTTGTGGCCAAGTGCGACCTTGTTGCATCCAAGCCTTAAGGCTGCCTCGTTCAACGCTCCGCGCCTTAAGTTTGCACACATTGAGCAGGGGTTTTTCTCATTGCGCCTTTTAACAATCCGCCCTATCAGTGTGTGCTCAACCGTATGCCGGACTCCGAGTGAGCTGCAAAATGATTCAACAGGTTCCGGATCAAAATTCTCAAACCCTGGATCCAGCGTAACAGCTTCCAGTTCAAAAGCTTCCGGATAGAATTCTTTGAGTTTTGCAAGGGCCCACAGCATGCACAGGCTGTCCTTGCCTCCCGACACACCTGCTGCTATCCTGTCTCCTGCTGTAATCATGTCATAGTCCTGTACGGCTTTCCTTACTGAACCCAGAAGTCTTTTTTCTGTTACCTGTATCACCTGCCTTGTCATATGAGCAATTTGCTACACATTTAAATTATAGATTAAGGGGACAGCACCTTCAAGTTAACATTATGTTACAGACAACCTGCTTTGCAGGCAGATTTTCATCTTCACTATTACTTAAAAATGATATACACTGTTATAGTAATAATTTAATATTCCTTTTTGGGAGGTCCAATATGGGCATGACAATGAAATTCATACTGTCTGCAGCGCTGTTTGTGATTGCTGTTATTACGGGTATATGGCTTAGCAGGACAGGTAGACCCTTAAATTCTGCTCTTTTTAATGTACACAAACTGATTGCCCTTGCATCGGTGGTTTTTGCAGTTATGGGTGTTATAAACCTTGTGAGGGAAAAAGGGGTCAGTACTGCAGTTATGCTTCTTATAATAGCCGCAGGTATCTTTGTTGCTGCTCTTTTTGTTACAGGTGCACTGCTTAGTGCTGAAAAGCCTGTAAACAGGATGTTTCTTTTAGTGCATGCCGCAGCACCGGTATTGACTGCAGGGGCAGCTGCAGCAGCCCTGTACATACTTTCAGGAAGATAGAATGCAACGCTTAACCAAAATTGCTTAACAGGAGTTAACGTGGGAGCTACAGTGTTTAACCGGGTACTTGTCCTGGTAATTATAATGGTGATAGGGTTTTTGTGCAGAAAAACAAATATTCTTAACGATGAAGCCGACAAAAAGATGTCAGAGCTTCTGTTTAATGTTACCATGCCTCTGATGATTATTGCATCTTTTCAGATGGAATATTCACCGGAACTGGTAGGTGGTGCACTTGTTGTGCTGGTGTTTTCATTTGCGCTGCATACAGCAACCGCTTTTGCCGGTACTGTTATGTACAGGAGATTTGCACCTGAGAAAAGGACAATAATGAAATACGTGACGGTCTTTCCAAACTGTGGATTTATGGGGTTTCCGGTTATGGAGGGGCTTTTCGGCAGTATCGGGGTGTTCTATGTCTCAATATTTCTTATAGCATTTCAGATTTTTCACTGGACATATGGGATTATGATATTCACCGGCAGACCTGATTTTGATTCAATAAAGAAACTGCTGCGAAATCCGGGCCTTATAAGCGTATTTATAGGGCTTGCAATGTTCATGCTGCAGATAAGACTACCTTCACAGCTGCAGCAGGTTTCTGAAATGGTAGGAGATATGACAATCCCCCTTTCCATGCTCATAGTGGGTTCAATACTTGCAAAGGCAAGGCTAAAGGATATTTTCAGGGGATGGATTATTTACTACCCTGCCGCTGTAAGGCTTCTTTTATTACCGCTTGCTGCAATGGTGGTTCTGAGCCTGTTTAATCTGGACAGCCGGGTCATGACAGTGTGTGTTGCTCTGACTGCGATGCCTGCAGCGGCAAATACCGTCATTTTTGCAAAAATGTTTGACGGAGACACTGTCCTGGCTTCACAGACAGTGGCACTTACCACAATGGTTTCGCTTGCGACAATTCCAATAATGGTCTATCTGGTGCAGATGATATGAAACTATTTCATCCTTTTCATGATAAACTCATCATGTCTTGAAACTTCCTTTTCTATGCGCTCAAGCTGGTCTGTATGCTGTTTGTAGCCATCAAACAGGGCTTGCAGCTTCTGACCATGGACATGGTCAATTTTAACACACCTATGTTCTATTAATCACTGCTGGTAATAAAACAGAAAAACCGCCTAATTAGGCGGTTTTCAGAGGTTTTAATGGAGCTGGCGGACGGATTTGAACCGACGACCTGCTGATTACAAATCAGCTGCTCTGCCAGCTGAGCTACGCCAGCTAATTGTCTATGGTCGGAGTGAGAGGATTTGAACCTCCGGCCTCATGGTCCCAAACCACGCGCTCTAGCCAAACTGAGCTACACCCCGCTTTTAACCGCAAACTGTATTCTACTATATCGTGAAAGCTTATTCAATACCTGTAAAGAGCTGTCGTGGCAGATTATCCTCCTGCAACTCTCATTTTCTCTGCTGTATGAGGAATTACTGCCCATGAGGATATGGTTAAAAAACAAACACAAGCAATGGGAGACCAAATTGAATACACTGATTGTCTTAACTGGTGCGTGAAGAAATGGTATATCGGCTTTTGTTCAAGCCTTGGGAAGAAGGAGAGGATGTCACTTGCGAAGGTACAAATTTGGATTTTGCTTCATCCGGAAATTGAAGCAGCATGTACAGATGTGATATAATCTTGTCGCTATAATATTCGGAGGTGTACATATGTTAGACAACAACAGTATAAGAGGTCTTATTCCACACAGGTACCCTTTTCTGATGGTTGACAGGGTGCTGGAAATAGAGCCTGGTAAGAAGTGTATTGCTATAAAAAACGTAACTGCCAACGAGCCTTTTTTTCAGGGACATTTCCCGGACAGGCCGATAATGCCGGGAGTTCTTATGATAGAGGCACTGGCACAGGCCGCCGGGCTTGCAATAGCATCTATGCCTGAAAACAAGGGGAAGCTGGGTGTCTTTACCGGTATAGACGCTGTAAAGATAAGGAGGCAGGTTGTACCCGGTGATGCATTAAAGCTTGAGGCTGAGATTGTTCTGTTTAAGAGGGGCATGGCAAAAGCAAGCGTCAGGGCTTCGGTAGAAGACGAAACGGCTGTGCAGGGAGAAGTGCGGTTCGTAATGGTGGATGCAGATTCGTAAGCAAGTTAGTTCATTTGTGGTTCAGGAACAAATCAGCAACCCTGTATATATCACCTGCCCCCATCGTTATAACGGTGTCGCCTGAGGATGCGTGTTTCTGAAGATAACCGCAGGCTTTTGGAAAGCTGTCCAGGTAGACAGCTTTTTTTCCTATCTCATTTACAAGATGCCTGGAGTGTATGTTCCCCGGGTTTTTTTCACGTGCGGCATATATGTCTGTAACAAGGAC
>CAYYGK010000113.1:0-8631 GCA_964471145.1 uncultured Eubacteriales bacterium
GGCTGCTTTTACAGGAACAAGGTGCGCATACACCATTGTGCCGCGGACTGTAAAGGCATGTACCGGGGATGGCAAAGAACATGCTCTTCATTCATTGTGGAACAGGAGACATTCAACCAAATTCAACGGGGTTTCATATGTAATACAAAAGGCGGCGGAAGCGGCACTTTCTGAACAGGGGAAGGCACAGATCAGAGAGATAATCAACTACTACATGACCAATGCAAAAGTTATAAGGGAAGGTCTGGAAAGTATCGGCATACAGGTTTTCGGCGGAATCAACGCTCCGTATATATGGCTCAAGACACCACAGGGTCTTGACTCATGGGAATTCTTTGACAAGCTTCTCAATGAAGCACACCTCGTCGGCACACCCGGATCAGGATTCGGCCCCGGCGGACAGGGGTACTTCAGGCTTACGGCTTTTGGCAGCAGAGAGAATACACTGGAGGCTGTTGAACGTTTTGGGTCAAGGCTGAAACTCTAAAAGCTAGCTGATGGAGGTGGCCTGTGATGAAGGCTGTTAAAGGTCTGGTTGTACTTGCAGCTCTTCTTGCACTTATTATGCTTCTGTTGTTTGGACAGCTGTTTCTTTTTCTGGGCAGAACCCTGCTTTCGGGTGAGTATGTAAGCAGCATTTTGAAAGAATATGAAGCTTCAGCCATAGCGGCGGCCCGGCTGGAGAAGAATTTTGGGGATAATGAACAAATCCCTGTAAAGGAGCTGCTTGAAGGGCCTGCAGGCATTGAATGGATTACGGAGCAGGCACATATTCTTGTTACGGGCATATTCAGTTATGCTGTGTCTGACGCAGAACAGCTGCCTGTGGTGGATATAAGGCCTTTAAAAGAGGCAATGTTTGCTTACCTGGTTGACAATATGGCAGCACACGGGGACATAGAAAAATTCGGGATGGACAGGGAAACAATGGAAGAATGGCTGGGAAGTGAACTGGGAATCGAATCGGTTTCTGACACCCTGGATGTCAATGTACTAAATGAGGAATTATTCGGAAAGCACAGTCCTGTGGATGCACTCAATGAGCTTATGGGTTTTTTTAAAGACAGGCTGTTTACCGTAATGATTTTTGCTGCAGGACTGCTTGCGCTCATAGTTGCGCTTGCATGCCTGGAACTGAGGGGCACTTTTATTGCCCTTGCATGCGCACTCCTTATGGCGGGTACCGCAGTTCTTGTTCCCTGTGCACTTCTGTATTCTTTGCTAAGTCAGCCGCTGGCCCAGATGATGCCCGTTATGGCAAATATTCCGGAGCAGGTACCACTGGAGGCTGTCGGCAATATATCGGTATATTTGAGCAGGACAGCAGCAGAACGGGCAGCAATCCTGGCAGGGTCAGGTGTTTTGCTGACAGTTGTCGCCGCAGTTACTCCCAGGGGACGTCCCCGTTTCAGCAGGGGAGCGGGTGTGGTGGTATCGTTCCTGCGGGTTCTGGCAGTGTGTGGCGCTGTTTTTCTGATGGTAGTGGTTGTAAGGGATTTTGCAGTTGATGCAGGGCAGAAAATCGACAACATGGAGTATGCTGCCGGCAATGTGGATGCTGCAATTGAGAGCACAGAGTTTGAGCAGGTTTTAAAGAAAGTTTTGAATCTTGATATTGAGCAGTTTAAAAACATTAAACCCCCAAAGGAACTGATGGATGCCGAATTGATGGGGGAATCACAGAAGGGAAGAGGCAAATAATGCGAGCCGTAATAACCGTAATAGGTAAGGACAGGATCGGAATAATAGCAGGTATAAGCAATATACTTGCAGGGTGCGGGGTTAACATACTTGATATATCCCAGACCATAATGCAGGGGTTTTTTACCATGATGATGATTGCCGACCTTACTGGAGCATCGGAGGAGTTTTCTGAAATTGCAGAACGGCTGGAAATCAAGGGAAAGGAACTTGGAGTGTCGGTGACCTTACAGCATGAGGATATTTTCAATTCAATGCACAGGATATAGCAAACGGGGAGGCATAAAATGATTTCACCTTATGAAGTGATGGAAACCCTTAAGATGATACAGGAAGAGAACCTGGACATAAGGACGGTGACAATGGGTATTTCCTTAAGGGGCTGTGCAGACCCCGACGCCAATGCGGCATGCAGCAGGATTTATGACAGGATAACATCGCTTGCCGGCGATCTCGTCAAAACCTGTACAGATATTGAAAGGGAATACGGGATACCGATAATCAACAAGAGGATTTCTGTAACTCCGATATCACTGGTGGCTGAAAGCAGCCGTACTGAGGAGTATACTGCTTTTGCAGAGGCAATGGACCGGGCTGCAGGAGAAGCGGGTGTTGATTTTATAGGCGGGTTTAGCGCTTTGGTACACAAGGGCTTTACAAAAGGTGACGAAAAACTGGTAAGGTCCATACCCGCATCACTTGCTGCAACAGGCAGGGTGTGTGCAAGCGTCAATGTGGGAAGCACAAGGGCAGGAATAAACATGGATGCGGTAAAGCAGATGGGCCATGTTATAAAGGAGTCGGCCCGGCTCACTGCCGATAAAGCCGGCCTGGCGTGTGCCAAGCTGGTTGTTTTTGTAAATGTGCCGGAAGACAATCCATTCATGGCTGGTGCATTCCACGGAACAGGGGAGCCTGAGTGTGTGATAAATGTAGGGGTAAGCGGACCGGGAACAGTCAGGTCTGCCCTTCACAAGCTTGGCAAAGCTGATATGGATACGGTTGCCGGGACAATCAAGAAGACCGCTTTCAAGATAACCAGGATGGGACAACTGGTAGGCATAGAGGCTTCAAGAAGGCTTGGTGTTCCGTTCGGAATTGTCGACCTGTCTCTTGCTCCTACTCCTGCAGCAGGAGACAGCGTTGCCGGGATTATTGAGGAGATGGGCCTTGAAAGGTGCGGTACACATGGTACGACAGCAGCACTGGCAATGCTCAATGATGCAATTAAAAAGGGAGGCACTATGGCTTCATCACATGTAGGGGGCTTAAGCGGTGCCTTTGTTCCTGTATGCGAGGACTCAGGGATGGCTGAGGCTGTAACTTCAGGTGCGCTGACGCTGGACAAGCTGGAGGCAATGACATCGGTGTGTTCGGTCGGGATAGACATGGTGGTGGTGCCCGGCGACACGCCTGAACATACCATATCCGCAATCATAGCGGATGAGGCGGCAATCGGGGTGATAAACAACAAGACAACAGCTGTAAGGATAATTCCGGCACCCGGCAGGAAAGCCGGGGACATTGTTGAGTTCGGGGGGCTGCTGGGAAGCGGTCCGGTAATGCGTGTGAATCCTTACAAAAGCGAAGGATTCATAAACAGGGGAGGGAGAATACCCGCCCCGCTTAACAGCCTGAGAAATTAAGATATTGAAATGTCCTTTTGTGTTGTAAATATATCCAACAGGGTATATAATTATACTGCATGGTGTTGTGCAGGTTTTCTTTTTCCTGTATCAAATCTGTCTGTATGGGGGAGTAATACTGTATGATGTATTTCTATATTGCAACTGGTATATTGTTCTGTTCCTTTTGGATTGGTCAGCTTATTTTCGTAAAACTCCATTTCCGGTGGACCATGCGACCTGTGAAATCAAGCCGCAGTGATGTGGAATACCCTGTAAGTGTAATACACCCCATAAAGGATCTGGATTTTGAATTTGAAAAAAACCTTAAGAGCTGGATGGACCAGTACTATAAGGGGGAGGTACAACACATATTTAGTTTTCAGGACGCACAGGATCCTGCCATAGCTCCGGTTGAAAGGCTTAAGGAGCGTTATCCTGACAAGGACATACAGATTATAGTGAACCCTGTAATAAAGGGTCTTAACGGAAAGAGCTCCAATATGGTCAACGGGATGAAGGTTGCCAAATATGACATTGTTATGTTTGGAGACAGCGACATACGGATAAGGCCTGATTTTATAGTCAAAATGGTTCGTCCGCTCAGGGACAGGAAGGTGGGTATGACAACCTGCGGTCAGATTAATATGGGAGGCAGTGATTTCTGGACCAGGTTCTTCACATTTGTACAGAACAGCGAGACGGATTTTATCTGGGCATTCCTTACCAGGCTGGGTGTAGATGTAGGAGCTACAGGAGCGGCTTTTGCGATGAGAAAGGAAGTGCTGGAGGAAGTGGGAGGACTTGAGGCTTTCGGCGATTCACTGCTTGAGGATTTACACCTTGGGAACACGCTTTATAAAATGGGATACAAACTGGCACTGGGACCCTTCTTAGAATGTCATGTGGACAGGATTGCAAAAGAGAAGTCATTTAATTACGCCAGGAGGATTGCAACAGGTGTGAGGGCGCATATAGCGGTGGAGCTTCCGGCATTTATCCTGATGCTCTTCTGGTACTGGGCGATGTTCATATGGGCTGCAGTATCCTGGAACAAACCCCTTCTTTACCTGTCTTTCGTATTTATAGGGATAAGAGTCATATACGGGCTTTTGCAAAGACTGGTTACAAAAAACAGGCTGATGCTGACAGACTTTTACATACCCCTTGCCTTTGACCTTTTTGGTACGTTCTACCTTCTTTGCGCTTTCGGGATGCCGGAGGTAACCTGGAGAGGGGTGAAGTACAAGGTTAAAAAGGGAGGCTATATACAGCACAAAAACAGCGAGGAAGATATTCTGGAGGAACAGGTCCAGGAGGAGTAGCGGGAGTGTATGCGACATGAATGAAAAAATCAGGGATAAGGCTGTGGACAGGCTTTTTGATGCAATACTCATGCTTGAAAACAGGGAGGAGTGCTACAGCTTTTTTGAGGACATCTGTACCGTATCAGAGATAAAAGCTATGGCGCAAAGGCTTGAGGTAGCAGGTATGCTGCGTGACAGCAGGAAGTATTCTGAAATAGTCGAAAAGACCGGTGCCAGCACGGCAACAATCAGCAGGGTAAACAGGTGCTTAAACTATGGCGCGGACGGATACACCCTGATACTTGACCGTTTTGATTCCGGGAGGGGGAACAGGGATTGATATACCTTGCGGCGTTGTTTGCTGCTGCAGCTGCAGCACTTACAGCAGGGGGCAGTTTCCGCGGGCTTGCAGATATCAGATTCAAAAAGGGATGGCTTTTCCCTGCGGCATTTATGCTGCAGGTAGTGGCAGGTATACTGTTTGTACGGAGCGTAGCAGCCTTTGAGGGGTTTACGCTTTTTTCATGTGTTCTGTCATATGCCTTGCTGGCTGTGGGTTTTTGGATGAACAGGCACATCACCGGCATGCTGATAGCCGGTGCAGGCATGATGCTCAATGCTGTTGTCATGACGGTTAACGGCGGCAGAATGCCTGTGGATACTTCTTTGCTTGAGAAGCATGGCATGCAGGGGGCGATGGGGGTTCTGGAAGCAGGTGCGGATGCAAGGCATATACCGCTTGACGGCAGCACAAGGCTTGACATGCTGGCAGACAGGTTTCACCCTCCTTCAATACTGTCGGTAATGAACGGTGTTATAAGTATTGGAGATATGGTAATAGCGGCAGGTCTGTTTGCAATGGTTTTTGGGTTGATGTACAATGTAAAGAGGGCTTGAAAGGAGCACAGTGTATTGAAGAGAGGACATTAGCATGCTGAAAATAATTCAGAAGATAATAGGGAATTACAGCGACAGGGAGCTTAAAAGGCTTATGCCGCTGGCTCAGGAGATTGAAGACCTTGAGCCCCGGATGGAAGGACTTGACGATGACAGCCTGAAGGCCAAAACCAGGGAGTTTATGGAAAGGCTGTCCAACGGCGAAACAAAGGACCAGCTGCTTCCTGAAGCTTTTGCTGTAGTGCGTGAGGCTTCAAAAAGGGTATTGGGCATGAGGCATTTTCAGGTTCAGCTCATAGGCGGTATAGTGCTGCACCAGGGAAGGATAGCCGAGATGAAAACCGGTGAGGGAAAGACACTGGCCGCAACACTGCCGGTATACCTTAATGCCCTTGAAGGCAACGGTGTTCACGTTGTCACTGTAAATGACTACCTTGCAAAGCGTGACAGTGAATGGATGGGCAAGATATACAATTTTCTGGGACTTGGCGTCGGCCTTATTGTCCACGGACTTAGCAACTCACAGCGCAGGAAGGCGTATGGATGCGATGTTACCTACGGTACCAACAATGAATTCGGTTTTGATTACCTGAGGGACAACATGGTAATCTATAAGAGTGAGATGGTTCAAAGGCATTTAAGTTATGCAATCATAGACGAAGTAGACAGTATACTGATAGATGAAGCCAGGACCCCGCTTATCATTTCAGGTGCAGGAGACAAGTCCACCGAAATGTATCAGCTGGCAGACTCGTTTGTCAGGAGTTTGAGCGCCAGGGTATATACACAGATAAACGATAAGGAGTATGATGATGAAGCAGAAGAATCAGACTATATTATTGACGAGAAGGCTCATACTGCTACCCTTGTAAGCAGGGGAGTGCAAAAAGCGGAAGGCTATTTCGGTATTGAAAACCTGTCGGATTCCGACAACCTTACAATATCCCACCACATAAACCAGGCACTAAAGGCTCGAGGGTTGATGAAGAGGGACAGGGATTATGTGGTGAAGGACGGAGAGGTCATAATTGTTGACGAGTTCACAGGCAGGATGATGTACGGCAGAAGGTACAGCGATGGCCTGCACCAGGCAATAGAGGCAAAGGAAGGGGTGAAGGTTGAGAGGGAAAGCAAGACCCTTGCGACAATAACCTTCCAGAATTACTTCAGGATGTATGACAAGCTGGCGGGGATGACAGGTACCGCCCAGACAGAGGAAGAGGAATTTCGTACGATATATGGGCTTGATGTTGTGGTCATCCCGACAAACATGCCTATGATAAGGGAGGATATGCCCGATTCGGTATACAAGTCGGAGAAGGGCAAGTTCAGGTCTGTTATAGATGAGGTTGTTGAATGCAACAAAAAAGGACAGCCGGTACTGATAGGCACGATTTCAATTGAAAAGTCGGAGCTTTTAAGTTCCATGCTGAAGAGGAAGGGCATAAAGCACAGCGTACTGAACGCTAAATATCATGAAAAAGAGGCAGAGATTGTAGCGCAGGCAGGAAAGCCGGGCAGTGTGACAATAGCCACAAACATGGCTGGAAGAGGTACCGATATTGTGCTTGGAGGCAACGCCGAGTTCCAGGCTATACAGGAGATGAGGAAGAAGGGTTTTTCCGAGGAGATTATAAACGAGTCACTTGGGTTTAATGAAACGGATGATGAAGAGATACTGCTTGCAAGGAAGGTGTTCCGGGATCTGCACCAGAATTTCAGGAAAGTCAATGGGAAAGAGAGACAGAAGGTTCTTGATGCCGGCGGCCTTCACATAGTGGGCACCGAGAGGCATGAGTCAAGAAGAATAGACAATCAGCTCAGAGGTCGTTCCGGAAGGCAGGGAGACCCAGGCTCCTCAAGATTCTATATATCACTTCAGGATGACCTTATGAGGCTGTTTGGTTCAGACAGGCTTGTAGGAATAGTTAATGCCCTGGGGCTTGAGGAAGACCAGCCGATTGAGCACAGCATGCTCAGCAATGCAATAGAAACTGCCCAAAAGAAGGTTGAAGGCAAGAACTTTGACATAAGGAAGCATGTACTGCAGTACGATGATGTTATGAACAAGCAGAGGGAAGTAATATACAAGCAGAGAAGAAAGGTGCTGGACGGAGAAAACCTTAAGGACCATTACATCAGCATGATAGAGGAAACGGTAGGAAACATCCTGGATTTGTATACCGGTGAGGAGCCCCATCCTGATTACTGGGACTGGGAGGGCATGCTCAGTTACTGCAGGACAGTGTTTCTTCCGGAGGACGATCCCGGAGTAGACCGCAGCAACCTTGAGGACATGACCAGGGAGAAGGTCAGGGAAGAGCTTACCCAAAAGGCGCTAAGCCTGTATGAGTCGAAGGAAAAAGAGTATGGCAGCCAGGCTGTAAGGGAGCTTGAAAGGGTAGTGCTGCTCAGGGTAGTGGATGAGAAGTGGATGGACCATATAGATGCGATGGACCAGCTGAGGTATGGCATAGGGCTGAGGGCCTACGGACAAAGAGACCCGGTAGTGGAGTATAAGTTTGAAGGCTTCGAAATGTTCGAGGAAATGATAAGGAACATACGCGAGGATGCCGTCAGGATAGTCTTGAATGCCAGAATAGACAGGGAACACATGCCCAGGCGGGAAAAGGTTGCAGAACCGGTAGAGGCAACACACGGCAAGGGCCCCAAAAAACCTGTGGTAAAAAGCCTGAAGGTTGGAAGGAATGCGCCCTGTCCGTGTGGCAGCGGCAAGAAATACAAAAAATGCTGCGGAAGATAATGCAGGGAGTTGCGGATGGACTACAATGAGGCGTTGGAATATATACACGGCACCTGCAGGTTTGGCAGCAAACTGGGGCTTGAAAACATACGAAAACTGCTTGAGCTCCTGGACAATCCCCAAAAATGCAGAAAATTTGTACACATAGCGGGAACAAACGGAAAGGGTTCGACTGCTGCATATATAAGTTCCATATTGACACATGCAGGATACAGGACCGGAAGGTTCATATCCCCCTACCTTGAGGAATTCAGAGAGAGAATCACTATAGATGGGAAATTTATTGAAAGAAGAGACCTTGCAGGAATAGCGGAAAAGGAAAGAAATGCCGTTAACA
>CAYYGK010000114.1:0-8550 GCA_964471145.1 uncultured Eubacteriales bacterium
GGGTTATCATATGTTGTCCTGAAACTTGGTATTACTCCATATTCAATACAACGAAGGAATTCCCTGTCTCTTTCATCAAAAAAATTCACGGGTTTGGTTGAATAGTCCACAAGGCCGTGTATTGCAATCTGGTAAAATGGTACAACCTTACTGATGAACTCATAATAGCTGTAGCTCAGGTTCATGTATTCTATAAAATCAGTTTCACCGAGCATATATGCTGCTTCACCGCCCAGTACACTTCCTAACGAGTTCTTAATGTTACAATATAGATCCCTGTAGTTATCAGCCACTTCATCACGATATTTAGTATTATCCGGGTTGAAATCACTATTGATATAATAACCTAAATTATCCATACTGATTCCGTCTATTCCATATTGTACATATTTATCTCTGCTTGTTTCAAATACCTTTAGAATATAATCAGGATTTGCCTCAAGATCGTCCCTCTTCCTTCTTCTATCGTCGGTGTAATACAAGGAGGTATCAAAAACCCTGCCTATCAGGTCATAAATTGCGTTACTGCCTGGTGAAAAGCTCCAGTTCCTTCCTCTTACCCAATTGTAATTATTATACAGATAGACCTTGTAATTATGTAAATGAGCTTTTTCCACCATGCTTTTAAGACCTGAAATTCCTCCAAGATTTTTCTCTACATGATAGTGTTTCAGGTGATTACGATTTTCCACAGGCCGCATCCAGCCTGTCATAATAAGCATGGCATTATCTATACCCATATGATTTATCCTTGAGATGATTTCTTCGGTTTGCCTGAATGTTGTTACAGGAATATAATGGCTTCCGAAAAATGTAGAAGACACTCTTGCTCCACTCAGTACATACAGCACCAGGGGTATGTTTTCATTCTCTGAGAGCCTGCTGATGCCACGATGTTCCATAAGATAATTCCTATAGGCTTTTGCCATGTCGACATATCCATTACGGCCCTTATCAAGGAACATATACCGTATCTCTCTTTGTTGACGTATCGCAAGATCACTTACCGAGATTTTTATTCTGCCGAATAGATCCACAGGTTTTCTATATTCATACCTGTGAATAAACTGGGCACATGTCCAGTTCAAATGAGTATTTACCCCGCCAGGTACTCCAAGTATGGACATGTAGTATTCTCCTTTTGAAATCACTGCTGCAAAGCCATACTCTCCCTTACTCATACCAAATACAGGATAACGTCCTGTTTCCCTGTCTGCCAGGCTGAGTGAAGGCCCGTCGATTCCATACAGCCTGGAATTAAACCCATCCGTTATCCTGGCATTATCCCTGAAATCTATAAGCCCCCCCGGCCCGTCAGGTACAAATATGTAGCCTTTTTCCCTGTCCTTGTTAGCCGCCCCCAGGAATGGAAATACTTTTAAGCTGGAAATTTTGGGATCACCGTTATCAACGATTCCATCAACAGGTATTCTGACAATCATCTGCTTTTGTTCCAATAAAACTTCCACTGTTACATTTGCCGATATTTTGTTTAATGTGTAATAAAGTCTGATACCTTTGTCTATTTTTTCAATCTCACAAATGGTGTCCATTTTACTAAAGTTACCCATTTTAGAAAATATAGAAGAAGAGTCCTCATAGTACTTGATAATGAATGGAGATTTGAGATTTTCAAGCCAAAGACCCGAAAGGCCTCTGTCTTTTTCCATTTCATAATCATTCGGAGTTACCATGCTGCTCCAGACATATCCGGTATCCTTTTCCCTAATTACAATGTTGCCATCGTGTTCACCCGCATACAGTTCAAGATATTTACTGCTATAATAAAGCTGATATTGTTCATATATGGGATGTGCATAACTTTCACCTGGGAAAAACATCAGAAAGATAAAGGTGAATATTAGCAGTATTTTCCCACAAGCCTTAGACAATTTCCTTCACCTCCATAAAAATTTGCATAATAAAATTGATGTTTTGCATCAGCATGCCTGTCATAGCCAGAGCAATTACAATTATCAAAAAAATCAAAAACAATGTGCACAGTATTACAATGAATGTTTCCATTATTTCATAAGCCTGAACTACCTTGACTTGGATATAGAATATAATACAGCACCAGATTACAATGCTTATGGAAAGGAAATTGTAAATAGATTCTTCCTGTTTGGTCAGGACCCTTGAGACAATTGCCAAAGGCAGGGCGAGTAATATATATGGTGCAAAACTGTAAGCACTTGCGATGAATACATCCTTAAGACGTGCCTGGCCTTTTGCTATGCTGCCCACAAGATAGCTTGCAGCTACCCAGAGGAAAAAGGGAACAAATATCTGTACAAGCACTGTTTGAAGTGATATCTTATCACCAGTGCTGAAAATAAACCCTGTGATTGTCAATGAAAGTACCCTTACCACATATAGAAACACGAGCAGTATTGATGCAGAAAGTATATTTCCTTTGTTCTCAAGACGCAGTCCTTCAAAACCGTCTATAGGGTGTTTTAAAATAATGAACATATGCTTTAATTGACCTGCCAGAATCATTTTACGCTGCCCTCCCTAATAAACTTCTTCTTTTTATGTGCTTTTGTCCACGCAAGATGGAACAAATATAAAACCAGAAGTCCTGAAGCTATAAACGTGAAGTTCTTTTGCATCCATTCCAGTCTCAGCTGCCAGAATGCATCCGAATAGCCTTCCTTATCCCTGGCATATTTAAATTCCTCCATCGCTTCCTTCCACTTGCCCTCTCTCATATATATTTTCCCGAGTCCTGAATGCGCCCTGTAGTAAAAAGGGTTGAGCTCAAGTATTCTTCTCCAGGGCTCTTCGCTCTCAACATGCTGACCCTCATTGTACAGTTTGGTTGCTTTTTGTACCAATGATCCAAATTCAGTTAATCTGAAGGCGTGTAAAAAGCCTGTTTTACTGTCCAATACATAAAGATTACCTTCAGGATTTATAGCAATGCTTATGGGATTCATGAAGACCCCCAGGCGGGGTTTTTCCTGTTTTGTTGCACCAAATGCAAGCATAAGTTCGCCATTTTGGTCATATTGGCAGATTGCGCCGGAATAATTGTCAATACATGTTATGAAACCATTTTTATCAACTACAACATCTGTAAAGGAGGTGATGTCATTTTTACCTTTGCCGATTTTGAATTTCCTGTTCTCAAAAACATCCTTTCCGCCTATATTGAGTTTTTTAAGCTGTCCTTCCTCAACTTTCTCACTGCATACATATATAAAGCTGTCCGACTCAATATGTACATTGGATATCAATCCCGGCAGCTTGATTAATTCCCTGCTCAGCTGTTCCTTTGTATATATGAAGCGTTTCAAGGTTTGGAGCCAGTCAAGCTCTACCTTGTTGCCGCCAAAAATACTTTCAAATTCACCATTGGGATTTATTTGAGTCAGGCCATAGAATCCTCCTCTTGTTACAGTAAAAACGAAACCTCTTTTATCTACAGAGAGCTTAAGCGGTATAAAACTGTAATCTGCAGGGAGGTATTCATTGCTTATATTTTTAAATTCCATCATAAAGCTACCATCATTGTTAAAAACAGCAATTCTATGATTGTCTGTGTCTGCTACATAGATTACACCATTATCATCCACAAATACGCCATTTGGTCTTTTTAATGATCCAACATCCTTGCCTTGGCCAAGTATTCGTATGACTTCACCGTTGTCATTCATGCATACTATTCTGTTGTTACCTGTATCTGCAACATAAATCAGGCCTTCCTTGTCAATGTATATGTCAGATGGGTTTTTGAAACGGTCATGGGAAATCCCCCCTGTTTCTGTCTGTTCATCCGTTATCAGGGGGTTGCCAAGAATTTCAACAGGTACGTAAGGTGCCTGTATTGCTATCCAGCCTCCCTTTTCATCGTAAGCAAAAGAGCTGTATGGCAGGGCATGACAGTTTATTGCAAATACATTAAGAAGTATCAGTATTATTGTAAATGTTTTTGTAATTCTTTTAAGAATAATATTCATTACATATCCTCTTTTTATTTATGCACCATTATTTATTTAATTCCTGATTGGACCAGTGTTTTTATCATGCTTTTTTTAAGTACAAAGAAAATTACAAAACTGGGTACAAACATAAACAGTGACGCCGCAGCTACTGCACCCTGTCTTGCCACTGTATTTGCAAGGCCTGAAGTCAGTGAATGAACATAAAATGGCAGGGTCCTCATCTGGTCCTGCTGCATATAGAGTGTTGATGTTGTTGCATCTGTCCATGCTGTCTGGAAAGCTATGATGCACACTGTGGCAAATGCTGCTTTTGTAAGGGGGATTACTATTTTTGCAAGTATCAGAAGCTCACTTGCCCCTTCCAGCCTGGCTGCCTCTATATAAGACTCTGGAATTGTATCCATAAACGATTTCATCATAAAGACAAACATGGGTGCAGCTATATTGGGAAGTATATGCCCTATATATGTATCTGTAATGCCAAACCTGCTTATAACCAGGAATCTTGTTATACCCACTGCTTCCGGCGCAAGCATCATTGACCCCACAATTATGCCGAATATCACTTTTCTGCCTGGGAATTCAAATTTTGAGAAAGCATACGCACATATGCAGCTTATGGTTACTGCACATAATATTGTGAGTGCCGTTACTGCCAGGCTGTTGAATATATATCTTGATACAGGGATTATGGAGTATTTAGTTGCAGTGAAGAGTTCCCTGAAATTACTCAGGGATGGTGACATTACAAGAAATCTCGGCGGGTATAGGAACAACTCGCTTTTTGGCTTGAAAGCGTGGCTGATGATAAACACTATGGGAAGCAATGCAAATAATGAAACCAATATAAGAAAAAGTGTAACAGGAATATTTCCTACAAAATCACTTCTTATGCTTTTTACGGCCTTTAAGTTTTTTATCATGGTATTTGTCACCTCACTTATCCTTTGAGCTCATTGTATTAAAGCATGCTTTCGATGTAATATATATGGTCATAAGAAGCACCAGTGAAAGTGCATTTGCCACTCCCAGCTCAAGCCTGATAAGACCATAATCATCCATATGATTAAGTATCAGCTGCCCTGCATAGTTAGGAGTAGGATTGGTACCTGACAGAGCCACACCTATTGTGCTTGCCTTGAACGTTCCTATCACCTGCATTACGGCAGCAAACAGTGCCATTGGAAAAATAGCTGGGATTGTGATATACCAAAGCTCCTGTAACTTGCTTTTTATTCCATCTATTCGTCCTGCCTCATAAAGTGTAGGGTCTACATTCATTATACCGGCATACATACTTAAAAATCCAACTCCCATGTTACTCCACAGTGCAACAACAATCATGCAGTTCATAAGGTAATCCTTGTCTGTTGTCCACATTTTAGCCGTATCAATAATGCCCAGGTTCAGAAGAAGATTGTTGAGGTATCCATAACGGTCTGCACTGAACAGGACTATCCAAATAACACTCATCATTACGCCAGCTGTTATTGATGGAGTATACATTGAAACAAGCAAGTACCCTTTAAGCTTTCGTGGTGAGAGACTAATCAGCCAGGCAAGGAAAAATGACAAAAAATATCCTCCAGGACCCACAAAAAGTGCAAACTTAAATGTATTTGGAATTACATGTTTCATAAATATCTGGTCTTCCGTGAATATGTATCTGAAATTGTCCCATCCAATAAAAACAGGTGGCTGTATGGAGTTATACCTGAAGAATGCCAGACAGGTGGCCATCACAGCAGGAATGACTATGAATATCAGGAACAGGATCATAAAAGGAAGTATGAAAAGATAGGGCAGCCTGTATTGCCATAGAGTACCTGCAAAGGTTTCCTTTTTAAATTTAATGACCGTCATTCTAAGTATCCTCCCAGTAGTTTATTCATCATCAACTCACAGGTTCTATAGAAGAGAAATAAATCTACTTCCTTAACTATGTACCTCATATACCCGTTTGTTTAAGTGAAATGAGGTGCTAGTAAAGTGATGGACTCTTAAGTACGGGTATGTCAAGTGACCTTAGTACTTCGCCATCCTTGTTTATCAGCCCAAATTCCATTTGCTTTCTGTAAATTTCTCTTGTAATTGCTTCTACTGCAGCTTCAAATTCTTCACGATAATTCTTATTGTCCAGTACAACCCTGTTCCAGGCATTGTTGAGTTCACGGGAGGTCATGTAGTTTCCGCCCGGGACAGAAGGTATATCTTTATACCACCTGAGCTGCTCCTTCATAACATTTAGCTCACGGTTGGTCCATGTAAGGTTCAGAAAGGCATTGATATTAGCACTGAACCATCTGAATTCAAATCCGAAATATGATTCAAGGTTACTGGAATACTCCTTCTGAGTGCTGTCAGATGTCCACCAGTCAAGGAATTTCCAGGCGTCTTCCTGCCTGTTTGAAGACTTGAATATCATACTGCCTTTAGTTGTTCCTCCATGCCAGCGCGATATATTTCCATCCTGGTCCATACAGCCTGGTATGGGCATTATATCCCACTGACCCACAATATCTGGAGCAGAGACTACCAGTTTTATATATTCGTTAAGGTTTTGCAGTCCTATTGGTATGTTTCCTGATCTGAAGTGCTGGTAAAACTGCACTTCAGTAGGAATACCATAAACTGTATAAAACTCGGTCCATTCCTTGAATACCCGCACTCCTTTTGAAGAATTTATTTCTAGCTCCAGTCCATTTTTAGAATATATATCCAGGCCATTCTGGTAAAAAAGAGTAAGGAAATCTATTCTCGGATAGGTGAAATTATATCCTTTCTGCTGAAGAGCAGGCAGCATCAGTTTTACATCATCCCATGTCACGGGTAATTCCAAATCAAGCTTTTCCAATATGTCTTTTCTGAAAAACATAATGTTGAATGTCAAAGTGTCAGGGAGTGCATAATCTCCTCCATCATAATGATATGGAATCAATGAGCCTGGCGCAAACCTCTGTTTGACTTTTCCGTAATTATCAAAAGTATTCAAATTAACAACAGAATCTCTCATGGCCCACTCTATAGGTTTGCCCTCTCCGAGCCCCATTGCCATATCAGGAGCTACTCCGGCTGCATTATACATTACTAAAAGCCCAGGATCGGGAAGAAAATTAATATTTACTTTTATTCCTGTCTCAGGTGTGAATTGTTCATCAGCCATTTCCTGTAGCAGTGTAACATAATCTCTGTTAAGTGCCACAAGTATATCAAGGGAGTCTTTGCTGTCACGCTTTGACGTCCTGTAGTTTTTTGAAAATGATTTAATGAAATTAATAGCTTGATACTTAAGGCTTTGCCAAAATGATGGAGCTGCTTTTGGAGGCTTGTTGCTGCTTCCGTAAAGATATATGCGGTCAACAAGAATTGGCTGGTATGAAAGCGTTAACGCCCAGTCAAAAAGCCTTGTTTCCAATAATCCGATTTCTTCAGGCTTATTGGGTATGAGCTCCGTATTCTTAAGAAAATTTCTTATAAGCTCCAGGGAAGACACGGGAACATCAAAAACATTTTTGTCAATTTTATTGATATCTTTCATTTCTTCAATAATTTCTAAAAGAATTGTTTCGCATTTTTGAAGATTCGGTACCAGTTGAGGAATCGACTCATCAATATCCCATTTTCTGTACTTGTCAATCATATCATCCATGCCTATGCCGGTAGCTCTTTTAACCATTTCTCTGGTTTGCATTATTATATTTGCGGCATCCTTTGTTTTTTTTATGACATCGGCATAGATTTCTGAAGATACGGTCATGGTTATTGTATGGGTTCCCTTGTCCAGGTAAAACAAATACGGATTACCTTTTTCATCACCCGGTATGCAGTTTCGCCATACTGTTCCGTATTGGAAAGGCACATTTTCCATCTCTTGAAAAGGCACTTCACCATTTATTTCGAGCTTTCTAAACGCAGTTTCATTTGGCTTGTAATTCTGGCTGTATTTAATTGCTAATGAATATAAGCCGCTTGAAGGTGCATTTATCTCCCATGAAACACTCTCGGTCGGACCTCTCCATCCATAGCCTCCAAGAGTATTGAAAACTATCTTTTCGTTGGATACGGGATAAACTCCCGCCTGGTTTGTAGCCAGAGTCTGTATTGATGAATGGGATTTACTCTTTATGTCTTCAGCTTCTTTTATTATCAAGCTGCCGTTATATTTCGGAATCTGTGAGTATTTGTCCATGTACTGCGAGTATGATAATAATTTATGCGGTTGGGTAAATTCTATAGCAGAAAGCGCAATTGCGCCTTTTATGCCTTCAATGCGTACGGTATGCTCTCCCTTTGTCATGAAGAACAAAAAAGGTTTTGCATGAAACCCTTCGGAATCCGTCAAATATTGATTTTTCCAGATATAGACCTGACTCTGTCTTGGTCTTAATTCATTGTCAAATTCATCCTTTCTGAAAGGATATTCACTTTTAAAAAGTCTTGTGAAAACAATCCTTCCCGCCTGTGTAAAGGGAAGGGATCCATCTATATAAAGCTTTTTCTGGATAGGCTGCTGGTCATCGGAAACCGGACAGTAATTTATACTTATGTTGTACATGCCTTCTTCTTTAACAAAAATGGAATACTCGACAAGACCTTCATC
>CAYYGK010000115.1:0-8485 GCA_964471145.1 uncultured Eubacteriales bacterium
AGAATGCCTTATCTTCTTGTGGGTATTCCCATGTCTGCAGCAGCTTTTTTCATAATACCGTTTGTAAGTAATTCCCTTGTATTTTTAATGGTATGTCTTATCACACTTAACTTATCCATGAGCATATACAGGTCTCCTGCCGTTGCACTAATGCCTGATTTTACTCCTCCACTGCTTCGCAGCAAAGCAAATGGAGTTATCAATTTCATGGGGGGAGCTGGAGCTGCTCTCATGTTGCTTATGTCAGGCATTCTATATGATATGAACGAAATATACCCTTTTTCAGCCGGTTCCTTAATACTGATACTATGTATTACAGTAATGTACAACACAATGAAAGAACCCGGGTACAATAATTCCGTTTCAGAAAAAAGGGGGCCATTTCAGGATGGTAAACATGGAACTGCCAATAATGAAGCTTCTGATAAGAAAATGGATGATTTAAGCAGAAATCTCAGTCTTACATTTATACTTATTGCAATATTTTTCTGGTTCGCAGGATATAATGCCATTGAAACCTTCTTTTCCACCTATGGTAAAGATGTATTGGGAGTTGACAAAAGCACTACATCATTCATGCTGGCGGTATTGGCAGGTACATTTGTTGTATTTGCAATACCGGCGGGATTTCTGGCTGGGTGCCTAGGGAGAAAAAAGACTATAATTGGCGGGCTTTCTTTGCTTATCCTGGTGCTTATCAGTCTGGTCTTTGTTAAAAGCATTGAATTTATGTATTTCATTATGGCAATTGGAGGTATAAGCTGGGCAATGATAAATATTAACTCCTATCCCATGGTTGTAGAGATGACCCGCCGCAGCAGCATTGGAAAATACACTGGCTATTATTACTTTTTCTCGATGCTGGCATCAATAATTAGTCCTGTTCTGTTTGGATATATCAAGGATATGCTTGGTATTGATTTCTTATTCATTTATTCAAGCCTGTCCATGCTTGCAGCCTTATTCTTCATGACACTTGTAAAACACGGCGAAACTGATTCGGGCGCACAATCCGCCTTTGAAAGCATCCAGCACATGGAGTAATAGAATAAGTCTTAATATTTCAAATTTTTACTGCTCCAGTTTTTTAAAGTAGCATCTTCTTCTTTTATGCTGCCTTGATTCAAAAAATCTCCATAGCCCTTGAACATCCTTGTTATTCTCAAGCTCGGGTCCCGTCTCTGCATATTCAACACCTTTTTCAATTGCTGTTTTTGCTATGTCTGCCAATATAAGAGACATTATGCCCTTGCCCTGAAGATCAGGCCTTACTGCAACAAGCAAAAGTTCAAGGCAGTCATTTTTCTTCTTGATAGCTTTAAGGTAGTGTATAAATCCAAAGGGGAACAGTTTTCCTCCTGCTTTTTTTGATGCAGCAGCCAGGGAAGGTATAGCAATTCCAAAGGCAGCCATTTTATCGTTTTCATCAAAAACCAGCTTTACATAATCAGGGTCTATGAATGTAAAATACTGTTTAATGTAATATTGAATCTGGCGGGGTGTAAGCTCGACCACCCCATAAAGATCTCTGTAGGCAACATTGAGTATTTCAAATATTTCTTCTGCGTATGGCAGCAGTTCTTTAGATTTTTTAGCGGTGAGTATTCTGAGTTTAAGACGTTTCATAACCAGATTGTTAAGCTTTTGCAGTCTTGCAGGAATTTCCCGGGGTGTCCTCAGCTCATATTCAAGCCAGTCTACATCCTTGCAATAGCCCAATCTTTCAAGATGCTCAGGATAATATGGATAATTGTATATTGTTATAAACATTCCCATCTCTTCAAAGCCTTCTATGAGCATTCCCTCGCTGTCAAGGTCACAAAATCCTAGTGGGCCGTGTACTCCATTAAGGCCTTTTTCCCTGGCCCAGCTTTCTACCGCATTAAACAGAGCAGAAGAAACCTCATCATCATCAATGAAATCAACCCATCCAAAACGGGCATATTTATTTTTCCATTTTTGAATGTATTTTTTATTGATAATTCCCGCTATCCTTCCTGCAGGCTTTCCATCCTTGTATGCCATGAAGTATTTTGCTTCACAGTATTCAAAGGCGGGATTGCGGTCAATCTTTAGTGTTTTGTAATCGTCACTGAGTAGCGGAGGTATCCAGCAAGGATTATCTTTGTAAAGCTTAAAAGGAAACTTGATAAATTCTTTGAGCTGACGGGAACTCTTAATCTGTTTAATTTCTACCATTCGTTTGACCCCTTTTTTTATATATTCCTGCAATATTATATCAATATTTTAACCAGGCTGCCATCAAAAAAGTAGTTCCCCTTTGTTTTTATACTTATTCTCAACAGTATCTTATCATAAAATAGCTGATTTTTTTGATTTTTTTAATGTAAAATCTAAAGTTTTGAAAACAAACTAAACTTATAAGGTGCTGCAATATGTCTGAATGTACTTAAAGCCTGGATTATTTAGTCATTTCCCTTAATAAATCAAGCTGGGATTGTATCAGGCTTTCGCATTTAGAGCGATACAGCTTTATTTTCCCTCTCAAATCCTCATACTCATGTTTTGCTTCTGCTATTGAACTGTTGGCATTACCAACAATTTGCTGTGCTTTCATTTCCGCTTCTGTAATAATGTTTTGTGCTTTTTCGTAAGCGTTCTTTTTAACTTCCTCACTGGTCTTCTGAGCAACAAGAAGTGAATTCTGAAGTGATTCCTCGATGTTCTTGTAGTTTTGCAGGCTCTCATTCAGCAATGAAATTTTATCTTTTAATTCCAGATTTTCCTTGATATATCTGCTATAGTCATCAATAACCTTGTCCAGAACCTCATTGACGGCGTCTTCACTGTATCCGAACAGTGTCTTTTTTATCTCCATGTTCTGAATATCATTGGGTGTATAATTCATATATACCTCCCTTACAATGTCCCACTAAATACTGTTCACTGTACAGTTGCTTTTATTACTTATTTTTCGGTTAAAGCAGCAGCATTCTTAATACCCTTATCAGAAGCCAGGCAACAATAGGTGAAAAATCCAGCATCATGTTGGAGCCGATTGCAGATTTCTGAATAATGTTCCTTATCGGTGCCAGGATAGGCTCTGTAAGCTGGTAGAGTATTTTTAAAAACTGGCTGTCCTTCGAAATGGGAAGCCACGATACAATAACCCTTGCAAAAATAAGTATCTCAATTACCCATAATATGATGTTTACGGAGTCATACAAAATATTAGCCATTAATAAACCTCCATTACTTCAGCCACGGAAATTCACCTTTCTCATCCACCCTTTCCTTCGCCCCTCCGAGGATATCCACATTTTGAGGTGCTATCAGGAATATGCCCTGGGATACTCTTTGAATATTGCCGTTAAGGGCATAAACAGAACCGCTAAGAAAGTCTACAATCCTCTGTGCATGATTTTTCTCCAACCCTTCAACATTAACCACTACAGGTTTTCTGTTCTTAAGATGTTCAGTTATATCCCTGGCTTTCTCAAAACTTTCGGGCTGGAGTATTACAACCTTGAAATTACCTGAAGAATGGATGTTTACAACCTTATTCCGGTTTTTTTTGTTTTCGGGTAAAACAGCTTCCACATGCCCCTGAAGCTCATCCTCTTCAATATACTCTTCCTCTTCCCATCCGACAAGATTCATCATTTTGTCAAGAAGTCTGGACATACTATTACCTCCCTGTTTATCTTCTGTAGTTTCTGCTGTATTTACAGCCTTTTTCCAAATATCAAACTTCCTATCCTTACAATACTGGCGCCCTCTTCTATTGCTATCTCAAAATCACCGCTCATTCCCATCGAGAGGTAATCCATATATATATTATCAATATTTTTACCGCATATGTCAATAGATAACCGTTTTAATTCCCTGAAAACACCTCTTATTTGCTCAGGATTATCAACATATGGAGCTATAGTCATAAGTCCTCTGGTCTTAATACCCTTAATATGTGATATATTCCTTGCGGCATCCTCCACTTCTTCCGGCCTGAAACCATACTTGCTTTTTTCTCCGGCAACATTAACCTGCATCAATATTTCGGCTGTTTTTCCCAACCTTTCTGCTCTTTTCCCTATTTCCTCCGCCAGTTCAATGCTGTCCACCGAATGATAGAGACTTACAGTATCTATTATATGCTTTACCTTGTTTCTCTGCAAATGGCCCACCATATGCCAATTGCAAACATCACCTGTCAGGTTCTTCTTTTCAACAAGCTCCTGTACCCTGTTTTCTCCCACGTCAGTTATCCCTGCGTTCACAGCCTCAAGTATCCTGTCCGGTCGGACAGTTTTTGTAACAGCTACAAGTTTAACCGTGGCCGGGTTCCTCCCTGCTCTCAAAGCAGCTTCTTTAATTTTCTTCTTCACCAATTCAATGTTTTTTTCAATTTCACTCATTTCGAATTATCTGACCATCCTTTATATTTTTTGGGTTTATTAAATAGCTGTCATATAGATATATTCCCCCTTCATGCTCTTCGTTATCTTCAATGACAGCCATTTCCCTGTTCCATCCCTTGATCTTAACTTCTCTATAGCTCGCATAGTTGCCCTTTGCAAGCATAATACCAGCTGTCTTTGCTTCATAATCCGGTTGAATGAGTGACCTTTTAAGTACTATAAGACCTTCATATTTACTTAATAAAAGGTCTGCATTCATTTTTCTCATATTTATGGTATCACTCATATATCTGTTAACCCTGAAAACAATAATATGGTCTCCTTTTTCAACAGAATAGCTGAATGCAACAACTGCATTGGTTTCCTTTTGTATGTCGTTTATCCTGACAGTGTAGGTATCTCCTGTTTTGAATTCTATTGCATCCCTTTCATTAAGAACTGCTACAAGGTAATACTCGATACCCTTTATCACCTTGGCAAACGGCTCTCCTGACCTGATCAGGTTTTCACCACCGTATGTACATGGAACATAACCTATTTTATTTATGATACTGCTTGTTAATTTGTCAATTGTGTCAATACTTAATAATTCTTCATACCCATCTACGAAAAATGAAATTATGCCTGTGTCTTTTGATATAATATCCTGCTTATTAAGATTTACCTTTTGCCTGAGTTTTTTTAAGTCCTCTTCAAGAGACTTTATATAAACATCTGTTGAACCACTTTCACCAAGTATTAATGATTTCTTTTTTACAAGGCTGTTTATCTCTTCCTGAAGCGGTAATATACTGTGTATTGAATTAAATCTCGTTTTTTGTGCCAGCTGTATTAGCCTGCTTTCAATATCATTTACTATTTTCTTTATATCAGCATCAAAAAGCTTTGTGTTTTCAAACCTCTTTTCCTTTGCCTCAATAATCTTTTTTCCCTTGTCTTTCAAATCATCCAGATACTTGTATGCCGATTCCCTGTAAACCGAGGCAATTCTAAATCCGTAGCCTGCTTTTTCCCCGTCTTCCAGTTCTGGTATAAAAACACCGTCATATCCGGCACTGTAAAGAACACTGTCCCTTACTGCTATGACATTTGTATTGATAGAGTTTTCAACTGTTCCGTTTCTTATTCTATCTATGCTGACACTGCCGCCATAAATCCAATATACAATTGATGGGGTGTAAACAAGCAGAAAAAAGGCAGGCAAAACCCATGCTCTTTTTTTTCTTTTATTGTTTTTAATCTCACTTTTTTTCATAGTATCTTCACACCTTTAAATACTACTTTTTCGTATTATGTTTGCCATTCCCTTGTCCAGCAGCTTTTGTACCGCACACAATAATCCCAGCTTTACGCTTTCGTATATAACTCCCCCCTGTATATATGCAGTATATGGTGCTTTTACCGGTCCATCCGCACTCAGCTCAATCGAAGACCCCTGAACAAATCCTCCTGCAGCCATTATTACAGGGCAATCATAACCCGGCATGTCCCATGGCTCAGGTGCAGCAAATGAGTTGACAGGCGATCCGGATTGTATGCCCTGGCAGAATGTCACAAGCTCCTCCCTGGATTTGAATCTTACAGCCTGTATAATGTCATGCCTTTTTTCTCCGGGTCCGGGGCTTGTAATAAACCCAAGCTTTTTCATAACAGCAGAACACAATACTGCTCCCTTAAGACTTTCTGAAACTGCATGCGGAGCGAAGAACAATCCCTGCATAAGCAGGCGGTTATGCCCAAGGGAAGGCCCTGCATCTGAGCCAAGCCCGGGAGATGTAAGCCTGCAGGCAGCATTTTCAACATACTCGGCATTTCCTGCAACATATCCACCGGTAGGCGCAATTCCGCCTCCCGGGTTTTTTATAAGGGATCCTGCCACAAGATCCGCACCGGCCTCGACAGGTTCTTTCTCCTCTGCAAACTCACCATAGCAGTTGTCAACCAGCACTATTATATCATCCTTTACACCCTTAATCACTTCCGTTATTACGGCTATGTCTTCTACACTCAATGAGCGCCTCCAACTGTATCCCCGGGATCTTTGTACATATACCATTTTTGTATCTGAAGTTATTGCCTGCCTTATCTTCCCGGTGTCGATGATTCCGTTACATATTGAATCAACCTGTGCATACTCTATGCCAAATTGAGCAAGCGAACCTTTTCCATTGCCTCTTAACCCAATAACCTGCTCAAGGGTCTCGTATGGTTTCCCCGTAACCGAAAGCAGCCTGTCGCCCGATATGAGATTTCCGGACATGGCTATGGAAAGAGCATGCGTTCCTGCTACAATATTGTGACGCACCAGGGCTTTCTCAGCTCTGAATACATCCGCATATATGTCATCAAGAACGTCTCTTCCCCTGTCGCCATATCCGTATCCTGTAGTGCCCGCAAAATGTGTATCGCTGAGTCTGTTCTTCTGCATAGACCTTGTTACCTTCAAATGGTTGTATTCACTGATATCCTCTATCCGTTTAAAGGTATCCCTGATCCCGGTTTCAGCTTTTCGGACAAGTGTCAACAATTCTCCACTGATCCCAAATTCCTTAAAAATGCTGTTATCAGCCATTTTATCCTCCGTAAACCACCTGTTTGTATCTATTCTATACAAAGCATTATTAAATTTCAAATGCCACTTGATTTTCACTACACTGTACTGTAATATCATCGTCAGGGAGGGTATCTATGGAACTTAAATATAAGACAACGAAAGAAGATGAAAACAGGACAGTAATGCATATACTCAAACACAGGCTGAAAATCTCGTCTACACTTGTTAAACGTCTGAAAAGATCTGGTGGAATATATCTAAACGGAATTACTGCAATCACAACTACCCCTGTATCTGCCGGTGATGAAATAACCGCGGTTGTAAGTTTTGTTGAATGCAGCCCTGGAGTACTCCCGGAAGACCTTCCGTTGAATATAGTTTACGAAGACAACTGCCTTATAGCGCTCAACAAACCTCCTGATACAGTAATCCACCCAACATCCGGCCAATACACCGGAACACTTGCCAATGCCCTTGCCGGATACCTGGACAGAAAAGGAATAAAAAGGCGGATACGTCCGGTAAGCCGTCTTGACAGAGATACCTCAGGCGTTGTGATTTTCGCTCTTAATGCCCATGTTCAGTACATACTTTGCGGGCAAATGAAAAACGGTACAATGAATAAGGAATATCTGGGCATAGTACTTGGCCATCCCAGGCCTGACTTTGGAGTAATAGACCTTCCTGTTGCAAGACTTCCGGGAAGCAGTATACAAAGACATGTTTCAAAAGATGGTCGCCGTTCAGTTACACACTATAGAGTATTGGAAAAAATGGATAACTGTTCTTTTGTAAAATTCATGCTTGAGACTGGAAGAACTCATCAAATAAGGGTACACTGTGAAGCAATAGGGCACCCAATACTTGGTGATACATTGTACGGCAATGCAGAATTCCCGGCTTACTGCTCAAGACAAATGCTTCATTCAGCAAGCATTACCGCTTTGCATCCTCAAAATGGCAGCAATCTTAAGCTTTGTGCCTCAATACCGGCTGATATGAAAAAAGTAATAAATTACTTAAAGAATAAAGCCACGTTCAACTGACCTTCATCTCAAGCCTGAGTTTATCAGCAATCATTGCAATGAACTCTGAATTAGTGGGCTTTCCCTTGCCGTTATTTATTGTATATCCAAACAGCTGGTCAATAGCTTCCATCTGTCCCCTGCTCCATGCTACCTCTATTGCATGCCTGATTGCCCTTTCAACTCTGCTGGGGGTTGTATTGTACTGTTTAGCAATGCTGGGATACAACTGCTTTGTGATTGAATTTATCAGTTCAATGTTCTTTACAACCATCATTATTGAATCCCTGAGGTACTGATATCCCTTTATGTGCGCAGGAACCCCTATTTCATGCATTATGCTGGTAACTTCCATTTCAAGGTTCTTCTTTGTTGAACTTCCCTTGCCTGAATTGTATCTGTAGTCAGACCTTATAACGGCAGAAGTATTTATGTTCTCCAGTTGTCTTATGCGTGATACCAGCACATCCATGTCAAAAGGCTTTACAACATAGTATTCCGCTCCAAGCGCAAGTGCTCTCTGGGTA
>CAYYGK010000116.1:0-8432 GCA_964471145.1 uncultured Eubacteriales bacterium
ACCGTCAGGAATAAAAACTGATACCAGGGTACAGAAAGTTATTGCGGAAGGTGAAAACGGATATTTCTGCCTTCTTCCAAGGCACATCGACTTTGTATCTTCACTCACCACAGGTATACTTTCATATGTGACGAAGGACGGAAAGGAAATCTTTGCAGCAGTTGATGAGGGTATACTTGTGAAAAAGGGTGATGTAATACGTGTATCTTCTGCAAATGTAATGCTGGGAGACCTCTCGACACTGCAGGAAACTGTGGTAAATGACTTCAAACAAAGGGATGAGCGTGAAAAAAAGACACGGTCGGTACTTGCAAAGCTTGAAATTGATACAATGAGAAGGTTTGCAAAACTGGAAGAAAACAGCCAGGAATAGAAGACGGAGAAGCCATGGAAAATGATGATTTTGAAAAAAGAATAAAAAAAAAGACATTAAGAAAACTGAAAGCAAGAAAGCAAAAGGACAGGGATTTATGGTTTGGACTCGGTGCTTTCGGTGTTGTAGGGTGGTCTGTTTCAATTCCAACTGTTATAGGAGTTGCGCTGGGTGTATGGCTTGATTCCAAACGGGATGGCAGCTATTCATGGACACTTATGCTTCTGTTTGCAGGTCTGATAGTTGGCTGCCTTAATGCCTGGTTCTGGGTAAGTCAGTGGGGTAGTGATGAAGATGAGGAAGAGGAGTTGTGACTATGACAGACTATGTTATTTCATTAGCCGGAGGAATAGTTGCAGGAATTATTTTTTTTGGAGGACTGGCGCTGACTGTATCGAAACTGCCACATCTAAAATATCCTGCGTTTACTGCACTGATTAGCCTGGTTTTAAGAACTGCTGCAGCTATGGCGGCAATTTATCTGGTTATGGATGGCAAATGGCAGAGAGCATTATGTGCCTTGTTTGGATTTCTGGCGGTAAGGCTGGTCATGTCTGCAAAGTATGCCATAGAAAGAAAAGAGGTGTAGCTTTTGGATATTAGTCCGGACAGTATTATTTTTTGGGAGTACGGTTTTATTAAAATAAATGCTACCCTTGTTTTTTCGTGGGTGGTTATTGTAATACTGACTGCAGCGGCTTATATTGCGACCAGAAAGATAACATCGGAGACAAGTATAACAAGGTGGCAGAACATGCTGGAGGTACTCGTAAACGCAATAAGAGAACAGATAAGAGATATAAGCGGCCAGAAGCCTGAAAGGTATCTTCCCTTTGCAGGAACGATTTTCATATATATTGCTGTTTCCAACATACTGGCTGTAGTACCCTGGTTTGAGGCGCCCACAGCATCACTGTCCACAACTGCTGCACTGGCTCTGTGTGTGTTTGTTGCCGTTCCTGCATACGGTATTTCACAGAGAGGGATGGCGGGATATCTGAAACAATATTTGCAACCATCGGTAGTTATGCTGCCGTTTAATATCATCAGTGAAGTATCAAGGACACTGGCACTTGCGATAAGGTTGTACGGAAACATCATGAGCGGGACAATAATTGCAGGAATACTGCTGGGGATAGTACCGTTCTTCTTCCCGGTGATAATGCAGGCATTTGGTCTGCTCACAGGTGTGATACAGGCATATATATTTGCAGTGCTTTCAATGGTGTATATAGCTTCAGCATCAAAAGCCCAAAAAAAAAGGTAAAAGAGAGGAGAATCATAGATGGAAGGCATAAGTCAGATAGGTACTGTTTCAATAATTGTGTCAGGAATAACAATAGCGATAGGGTCAATTGGACCGGCACTTGGTGAAAGCAGGGCGGTTGCACAGGCACTAAGTTCCATAGCACAGCAGCCGGATGAATCAAATACCATTACAAGGACATTGTTTGTAAGCCTTGCGATGATAGAATCAACTGCTATTTACTGCTTTGTGGTGTCCATGATACTCATATTTGCAAACCCATTCTGGAATCATGTAGCAGGTCGTTAAAAAATCAAAAAATGCAACAAGAAACTGGAAAAGGGGGATTCATATGCAAATTGACTGGTTTACCGTTGTGGCACAGATAGTCAATTTTTTGATACTTTTACTGCTGTTGAGAAAATTTCTTTATGGTCCGGTTGTCAATGCAATGAACGACAGAGAAGAAAAAATAAAAAAAACAGAGCAGGAAGCACAGAATAAGAAGAAACAGGCGGAAAACAAAAAGCAGGAGTATGAATCCATGCACAGAGAACTGGAGAATAGCAAAAAGTATTCACTTTCTTCAACCAGAAAAGAGGTTGAAGATAAAGTATGGGAGATAACAGAGCATGCAGGTAAACGGTATATTGAAAAGGAAAAGGAATGGAAAGAGAGCTTTGAAAGGGAGAAAACATCGTACATTAAGGAACTGAAAGAACAAATCGGAAGAAGTGTCTGCAGTGCAGCACAAAAAGCTCTAAAGGAACTTGCTGGCGTGAGGTTGGAAGAAATGGTTTTTAATACTTTTGTCGAAAGGTTTAAAAACAGTATTGATGGTGGTAAGCTGAAAACAGTAAAGCAAATGCTCAAAGATAATTCGGGTGTCGTAGAGGTTTGCAGCGCTTTCAAGCTTAATGAAAATAAGAAAGACAGGATAAGACAGGTTCTTGATTTGGGAAAAGGCGGAAAACAGCAATACAGGTTTTCAAAATGCAGCGAACTTATATGTGGAATGGAAATAAGGCTTCCGGAATACAGAATATCCTGGAATGTAAAAGATTTCATAAATAGCATTGAGAGCAGGATTATTAAAAAGGAGAGTGTCAATGCTCAGGGAAGTGATTAAAGAGACATCAGCTCATATAACAGATGCAATAGAAAGCATGACATTTGATATAAAGATGGAGGAGATCGGAAGGACAATATCTGTTGGTGACGGTGTAGCGAAGGTTAAAGGCCTTCCGAATGTGAAAAACGAGGAACTGCTTGACTTAGGTAAAGGGCTACACGGGATGGCATTCAATCTTGACTCTGAAAGCATCGGTGTAATACTGCTGGGAGATGATGATGAGCTCTCTGCAGGTTCTGAAGTGCACAGGACAGGTAGAGTAATCAGCATACCGGTTGGAGAATCGCTGCTGGGAAGAATGATGGATCCGCTGGGGAATCCTGTTGATGACCCTGAACGGAGAATTGAAACAGAAGACTTGCTTCCAATAGAGCAAGAAGCACCTGACATAATGGCCAGAGCCCCTGTCACCGAGCCTGTACAGACAGGATTAAAGGCAATCGATGCCCTGATACCTATAGGAAGGGGACAGCGGCAGCTTATTCTTGGTGACAGACAGACCGGGAAAACTGCTATAGCACTGGATACGATAATAAATCAGCGGGGTACAGGAATAGTATGTGTTTTTTGTTCAATCGGACAGAGAGAATCTTCAATTGCAGGAGTCATGAATGACCTTCAAAAGCATGGAGCTTTGGATTACACCACAGTAGTTGCTGCAGGTTCTGAATCTGCACCGGGGCTTAGGTTTATTGCACCTTATGCAGCTACTTCTGTAGCAGAGTATTTTGTGAAGAAAGGCAGGGATGTCATTATAGTTTATGATGATTTGACGAAGCATGCACGTGCATACCGTGAAATTTCTCTGCTGCTTGAACGCCCGCCTGGAAGAGAAGCGTATCCCGGGGATATATTCTATATACACTCCAGACTTCTTGAGAGAGCTGCTCATTACCGCGACAAATTCGGGGGAGGGTCTATGACCGCTTTTCCGATCATTGAAACTCAGGCTCAGAATATTTCTTCATATATACCAACCAATCTTATTTCAATAACCGATGGTCAGATTTATCTGTCACCGCAGTTATACAGAAAAGGACACCTTCCTGCAATAGATATAGGAAAGTCGGTTTCAAGGGTGGGTGGTAAAGCACAGTTTCCCTCATACAGAGAAGTAACAGGTGACCTTAGACTTACATATACACAGTTTGAAGAGGTCGAAACATTTTCAAGATTTGGAACCCGGCTGGACAAAAGTACCCGGGAAACCCTCCGGCGAGGGAGAAGAATACGAGAGGTTCTAAACCAACCTCAGTTCAAACCTTTGAGGGTGTGTGAGCAGATCGCAGTATTGTCTGCTGTAACTCATGGAGTGTTTGACAGCATTGATACAGGGGATATAGCATATGCTGAAAACGTTGTCACAGAAGCAGTTACACAGAAACTGGCAGGCCTGTGCAGCAAGCTGGATAATGGAGAAAAACCAGGTAAGGCAGACAGTAAAACAATAATTGAGACAGCAAAAAAAGCTCTTCGTCAAAAACTGGAGGATTAGAAATGCAATCAACTGAGGCCCTGGAAAGAAGCATCAACAGTGTCAGGGATCTTCAATCAATTGTTTCCACCATGAAGGCACTGGCGGCGACAAATATAACGCAATATGAAAAGGCAGTTAAGGCTCTTAAGGAGTATAACAGGACTGTAATGCTTGGATTGAGGATTGTGCTTGCTAATACAAGCATTAGAAGTTCACTTGAAGACTTAAAGGATGGTACAAAATCAATGATTGTAGCATTTGGTTCAGACCACGGCCTTGCAGGAAGGTTTAACCAGCAGATAGTTGAATATATACTTGAAAAAGAAGATGGTATAGATTCAAAAAATGTATATTTGTTCTGTGTGGGGGGGCAGGTATTGACAAGGCTTGAGAGCATTAAAAAGCCTGCCCGGTCTTTCACCGTACCTGATACTGTATCAGGTATTACCCGGAGTGTGCAGGACATTTTGCTTGGAATAAATCATTTGAGGGAGTCGGCAGAAGGGATTGACAGAGTTCGTCTCTACTATAACGTACCGGCGAAGGGAGCTGCATATGAACCTGTTTGGGAAAGGCTGATACCTGCTGACCTTGAAAAATACCATGAAAAAAGTTTTGACTGGAACTCCAATACCCTCCCGACTTTC
This sequence comes from uncultured Eubacteriales bacterium, assembly GCA_964471145.1. GTDB lineage: Bacteria > Bacillota > Clostridia > Acetivibrionales > STF1-152 > CAYYGK01. The sequence continues at coordinate 4,876 of CAYYGK010000116.1, forward strand.
AAAATGGATGAGACAAAACTACTGTCCTCTCTGTTGGGGAACTACTTTTTTGTTAAACTATACAGGGCATTTGCACTTTCTCTGGCTGCAGAAAACGCAAGCCGCCTTTCATCAATGCAGAGGGCGGAAAGGAATATTAAAGACAGGCTGGATGAACTGCAAAACAGTTACAGGAAGAAAAGACAGATGTCCATAACTGAGGAATTAAGTGATATTGTATCAGGATTCAAGGCTTTGAGAAAGTAAATTCCTCCTTTACAACCTGTGCCGGTTCTTTATCATGTCTTAATCCGATAAAGCATGGATGTCTTAGCCGCCCGCTTTGTGTCCACTCTGTAAAACTCACGTCGCATACCAGCTTTGGCTTTACCCGGTGGATGTTGCTTTCCTGTATATTGTTATAACCAAACTTATTTGCGTCTGTATGCAGCAAAACAAGTTTTTGCTTCATTTTGACAAGGGATTCATCATTAAAACCGGTACCAACTTTGCCTGCATATTCCAAAACACCGTTTGAATAGTATCCCAAAAGAAGTGAACCGAATCCCTTTCGATGTCCCTGCGGTTGGGTATACCCGCATATTATGAATTCCTGACGCAGTGTGCACTTGAACTTAAGCCAGTTTCTTGAACGTTTGCCGCTGTAAACAGCTTCTGAACATTTTGCTATTATGCCTTCCCATCCATTCCTGCATGCCTTGTTATAGAAATCGGCTCCATTTTCATTATGGTGTGAAGTATACCTGACGGGATCAGTGAAATTAAAAGTGTTCTTTAAAAGATTTTTGCGGGTTATCTGTTTTAATCTCTTCGTATCATAACCGTCAAGAAAAAGAATGTCAAAAAGATCAATGTAAACAGGAACCCGGTTTATAAGGCTGGGCAAAGGTCTTTCAACATGCAGGCGCTTTTGCAGGGTTGAAAAGCTGGTAGTATTATTATCAAATGCCACGATTTCTCCGTCCGCAATAAAATCAAAGTGTATTTCATCAAAGGCTCTTTTTATTTCAGGGTAAGGTGAGTTTATAATCTTCCTGTTGCGGGACATCAATCTGGTACTGCCGTTTTGTCTGTACGTGATGCAGCGCTCTCCGTCAAGCTTTCTTTCAAATAACCATCCGCTGTCAGAAAAAACCTTGTCTGAAAGAGTTGCCAGCATCGGGTCGACCCATTGGGGGAAGCTGCATTTTATAAGTTTTTTCTTTTGACTGCCTTCAAGCTTATCAAATAACATATACAAATGCTCCTCGTTTATCTAGTTTTACCAAAAATGCAGCAAAATTATCGTTTTGCAGTTATTAAAGATGGTAATGAATAAGCAGATATTATAAAATATATTCACAGACAAGTTTGGGGTGATACTATTAAAAAACTTAAAGATACAATTCTTATATTGTTAAACCTTGGGACAATCGCCGCTGCAATGTTCCTGGTTCCTTCTTTACTGGGCGCCTATGGAGGTATGGTTGTCATCCTCACCACTCTTTTTTATGGAGCGAGGGGAGGAACTGCTTCTGCAATATGGAATTCTTTAATAATGCTCGTTATGTTATTGTATAATTTTAACCATGCTACGCTTTTTTCTGTTATTTCAGGCATAATAATCTACCTTCTTGCAGGTGCAGGCGTGGGCTGGATACTGGATAGAAACAGGGAGCAGAAAAGAGAACTTAAAGAGGAAGTCAAGAAAAGGAAAGAAGCAGAAGAGGTAAACAAACGAAGCCGCGAGAGGTTTTTTCAGCTGTTTAACAGCCTTGTTGATGCTGTTATGATATTTGGCTATGAAAAGAAGAGCAAGAAATTTTTGCTTCTTGAATACAATGATGCAGCCGTAAAAATGAAAAACCTTGATGAAAGCGACCTTGGAAAAGATACCGACAGCATATGCAGCATGATTGACGACTGCAATATTAATGACAAAATAATGAAAGTAAACGATACGGGGCAGACATATAATGTTATATGTTCATTTACAGATTCGTCCAGCAAAAAAAACTGGAGAGATATAAATATTATAAGGATGACAAATTATGAGATTGCCGTCATCGTAAGTGATATAACTAACAGAAAGAATGCTGAGAAAAGAATAAAATATCTTACTTTTCATGATCAGCTTACCGGCCTGGCAAACCGAATGTACCTCAAAGAAAAAGAACATGTGCTGACAGATGGTAAAATGCTTCCAATAAGTGTTATAATGGCAGACCTTAATGGTCTTAAAGAGGTCAATGATACTTTTGGTCATTATGAGGGGGACAGATATATAAAGAAAGCAGCTTCAATTCTAAGCAGTGTAAGCAGGAAGGAAGACCTTGTTGCAAGAATAGGGGGAGACGAGTTCATAATAATCCTGCCACGGACAGATTATAATGATGCAATGAAAGTGATAGACAGGATAGACAGGGAGTGCAGGAATACCGATATTTCAGGTTACCCTGTTGTTATTGCCCTTGGAGTGGCAACTCACCAAAAACCTTCAGATGAATTTGATGCTGTAATAAGAGAAGCAGATATGCGTATGTATAAGGATAAAAAGGCAAAGAAATGTGGTAATGGAAAACATGTATGGTAATCCATACACTTTTTGGTTTGCGCCCGGATATTATTTGTTATACAATAATAACTGGCGTATTTTTTTGCCGTTTTTTCAAAAAAAAATATTTATTTTATCTGAACTTTAAAGGAAGGTGAAGTACATGCAGAATAAGACTAAGAGGGAAGTATCATTGGAAAGAGCCCAGGTATTAAAGGAACATGCCCTGGAATATGTTGAGGCGCGAAAGCAAATACCAAAAGGGTTGGAAATTCAGGAAAAATACGATGAATCAAAGAAACGGATTATTGATATGCTTAATGCTTCCGAAGCAGACTGGCAGAACTGGAAATGGCAGATAAACAACCGGATAGAAACTGCGGATGCATTATCAAAGGTATTGAAGCTTTCCAGAAAAGAGAAAAACGCCTTGAACAGGATATCTGAAAAACACAGATGGTCCGTATCCCCATACTATGCTACACTTATGGATCCCGAAGACCGTTTTGACCCAATAAGACTTTTGGGTATTCCTTCAGTGGCAGAGCTGTTTTATGAAAAGGGAAAAGCAGACCCCATGGGTGAGGAGTTTACTAACCCTGCAGGGTCAATTACCAGAAGGTATCCCGACAGGCTGATTATTTATGTTACCAACCAGTGTGCAAATTACTGCAGGCACTGCCAGCGCAGAAGGAACATAGGGCAGACTGATACACACAAGTCAAAAAAGGTTCTAAGGGAGTCAATCGACTATATCGCACAAAATCCTGAAATAAGGGATGTTCTTCTTACCGGCGGAGATGCCCTTATGCTTGAGAATGAAATGCTGGAGTGGATACTTGAGGAACTCAGGAAGATAAAGCATGTGGAGATTATAAGGCTTGGAACACGTGCGATTGTCACTTTACCGCAGAGGGTTACCCCCAGGCTGTGCGAGATGATGAAAAAATACCACCCGTTATATATCAATACACATTTTAATCATCCCAAAGAGGTTACGAAAGATGCTAAAAGAGCAGCAGCA
>CAYYGK010000117.1:0-8427 GCA_964471145.1 uncultured Eubacteriales bacterium
GTGACAACAATACTGGGAGTTCTTGTAATGATGCTCAGCATCAGCTGGCTAATGACACTTGTATCACTCTGTGTGGTACCTGTGTCTGCGTTTCTGATAATGACGGTGATTAAATATTCCCAGAAGTATTTCAGGCAGCAGCAGAAATTCCTTGGGAACGTCAATGGGCATGTTGAGGAAATGTACGGCGGGCATACCGTTATGAAAGCATTCAACGGAGAGAAGAAAAGCATGGAAAAGTTTGATCCGATGAATGAAAAGCTTTATGTGTCAGCTTGGAAATCTCAATTTTTGGCAGGAATGATGATGCCGATAATGAATTTCGCAGGTAATCTGGGATATGTTGCTGTTTGTGTTATGGGGGGCTGGATGGCTGTAAGGAATGCAATACAGGTTGGAGACATACAGGCATTCATACAGTATGTGCGTCTATTTACCCAGCCCATTGCACAGATTGCCAACATTTCAAACATAATACAGCAGACTGCGGCGTGTGCAGAGAGGGTATTTGAATTCCTGGATGAAGAAGAGGAAGTACCTGAAACGGACAATCCCGTCAGGATGGGAAAAGTCAGCGGCAGGGTCGAGTTCAGGAATGTAAGATTTGGATACAACCCGGACATGATTATTATCAATGACTTCTCTGTTTCTGTCCGCCCGGGGCAGAAAATTGCCATAGTAGGGCCCACAGGTGCAGGAAAGACTACAATGGTAAAGCTTTTGATGAGATACTATGATGTAATTGATGGAGCCATACTGGTAGAAGGGCATGACATCAGGCAATTTACACGCAGCGACTTGAGGTCAATGTTTGGAATGGTGTTGCAGGATACATGGCTTTATAACGGGACAATAATGGACAACATAAGGTACGGCAGGCTGGATGCTGACGATGAGCAAGTTGTAAATGCTGCGAAGGCGGCCCATGTCGACAGCTTTGTGCACACGCTGCCCGGTGGTTACGATATGGTACTCAATGAAGAGGCTTCAAACATCTCTCAGGGGCAGAAGCAGCTAATCACAATAGCCAGGGCTATACTTGCAGACCCAGACATGCTGATACTTGATGAGGCAACAAGTTCGGTTGATACAAGGACTGAGATACAGATACAGAAAGCCATGGACAACCTGATGAAGAACAGAACAAGCTTTATAATAGCACACAGGCTTTCTACCATACGGGATGCGGACCTGATACTTGTCATGGACCACGGGGACATTGTGGAACAGGGTGCGCATACAGAGTTGCTAAAAAAACAGGGTTTTTACGCTGACCTCTACAACAGCCAGTTTGAAAGGGCGAGGGTGAGCTGAAGTATAAAAACATAATTTAATTTAAGGAGTGTTGCATCATGGCAAAGAACGAAGAACGCCATATACTGGCGGTCAAGGATTATGAGAGTTTGCTCAAGGATATTGAAGAGGGTTCGGTATACCTGCCGGGGGAAGACATGGAAGAGTATAAAACCATTCTTATGAATCCCATACTTATGGCAGGTGACCTCAAGGAGATGAAAAAGTTCATACGCAAGACCAAGGCTGCAAAAAAGGAAGTCATGCACCACTGGGAAGGCTTGATACTTGACGGCTTTACACTGCTGTGTGTTGAATACACCAAAGGTGATAAGGTGCTGAGGTCACTGTGTGACGGAGACAAGATTAAGCTGGTTGAGTAAATTGCAGCAAACAACTTCACACCAAAAGACCATCTCCTCTTTAGAGATGGTCTTTTGATGCATACGTGCATTCACAACTAAAAAGCAAGTTTTTTGTTGTTGCATTCTGTTAGAATTCCTTTTGTACAGAACGCTATCACACAGTGTTATATAAGATTTTGCGGGTACCCGGAGTTGGCGACCAACGAAAGTCAATTTGAGCGAAGTGAAGCGTAGCCGGGTATTCGCTGTTAAGTGCCGTATATTTCTGTATCAGGGTGAAATTCTTTCCACCCCAACCACCAATGCATTTCTACTTTTATAGCATTACCGCTTTCTGCTTCTTTGGCAAAAAGAAATTCTCCATATTTATCAAATTTCAGGATTAATACTTTGCTTCCAAAGATGTCTTTAAACACATCTTTCTCAGCTATCACTGTAAGAGGATAAGCTCTTTGAATATTATTATAATCAATACCAAAAACCACTTCCCTTGGAGGCAAGCCAATTAGCTTAGTTTTTCCTGGCGGTGTAATTTTTTTTGTAGCAAAGTTTAAACCTTTAAGCATTATTTTTTTTGATATAAATCCTTTTCTGGATTCCTTAAAACTATATGCATAAAGTGTCTGTGGGTGTTTAATGTACCACGAATGCCATGTTGTGTTTTCTCCTGATAACAGTTTAAGCTTTTCCCCTTTCAATTTCCCATAAATACATTCTCCCGTGGCTTGTTGCCATATGTTATGAGAATAATCATCAACCATTATCATATTTCTCCTCCAAACACCTGCAACGGTAAAATAAAGAGATTTGTCAGATATAGAAGCTTCAAAAATTAAGGCACTTCTACATAATGCGCAATACGAAATTAATATCGATTTGTTTTCAATTGTATCGTTAATTATATGGCGGGGTATTAGTACTTCAAGCGGATATGACACTGATGTCTTATCGACAGTGACTCCAATTATTTTTTTATTTGGTTCTATTTCAAGGTTCTCCGCACTACCTTTTTCGACATAATTTATTTCTGGAAATATTAGTTTGAAGTCCATTAGAAATACTAATACGTTAAATATTATGGAAACTGTAAACAGAAAGACCACAACAGAATTATTGTAATTAATAATCAAGCTTGTTGTTCCAAGAACAATGCTGATACTTACAAATATCAATCTTTTAGTTTCAAAATATTGAAAGAACCAAAGAGCTTTTTCTATTTTGCCAAATGCGGCTAAAGGCCTTCCAATAAATATTATAAAAGCAATAAATGTAGCTGCAAAAGAATATATCACTTTTTCACATCTCTTTATTTTCTAAATATTTGACACATAACACCCAGCACTCAAGACATGCATGAGCTTACAGGTAGCTACAAGCCTTAGTAACACTTCGACTCAGGTTCGCAGGCACCACCTCGGTTAGTGAAGGCATGTGGTTGCTGGTCCTATGCCAACATCATTATACTATTCATAGTAAGAATCAGCAACCTTATTTGAGTGCTTGGGTGCACATTTTATTTTTGCAACATGTAATTGTTCAATAAATACCCTATATTTAGGTATTAATGTTACAAAATATTAATTGCACCCATGAAAATCTATGTACGTTGACAATTGTACTGATAGATGCTATTATTGCGTACTGGAGTTTGTGGGATGGTAATTCATCTCCCCTCTGGAAGAAGAGGTAGTGTTACTACTATAATGTGAAAAAAACTCGTTAATTAAGGGGATGAAAATTGTGCTAAAGCTAAGCTATACGACAATGGCAACACCTGACTTAAATGCTGAAGAGGCAGTGAGGGCTGCGGTGAAATACGGTTATCAGGGTGTGGATATCAGGGTATCTCCAAAGAAGGGGGAGCTGAGACGAGATTCATCAACCAGGCAAATAAAAAGCATTGCCAGGGTCTTTGAAAACGAAGGTATTAAGCCTTCAGGGATACTGTGCTACAATAAATATGGCGGAGAGGATGCAAGCTCATGGGCTGCAATGACTGATGACATCAAAAGGCATTTGGAGATAGCGGCTGTTTTGGGTTCTCCTTCCATCAGGATATTTGCCGGCAGTCCCAGGAAGTCAAACGACCCGGAAGGGTTTCTGCAAAGAACCGCACAGACCCTGTCAGATGTCCTCCAAGGTGAGTATACTGCGACCGATATTCTAATACAGAACCACAAGAGTCATACTACTGCTGTTGAAACAGTAAGGCTTATCAGGATGGCAGACAATCCCCGGTTAGGGCTTGTGTTCTCTCCTGATCACTGCATAGAAAATGAAGATATGGACAAGGTATTCGGCTTAATAAGAGAAGTTACAAGACAGTACTATGTAGCTGACAGAAAAAAGACACAAACAGGCTATGTTGATATACTGCCGGGCAAGGGAGAAGTACCCGTCAGCAGTGCATATGAAGCATTAGGGGGCAAAAGTTTTAGCGGCTGGGTTACATTCAAATGGGAAAAGATTTGGAATGAAAAACTTGAAGGCCATAATGCAGCGTTGCCTTATTTTACAGATTTTTTTAACAGGCTCTATGATAGTATTTGATTCATGGGGGAAGTATACTGAAGCAAGTTAAAGGCTGTACATATTTCAAACAGAACGGGAAAAAGAGTGCCGGTAATATCCCTGGCGGATTCGGATTATGCAGATTATTGCTTTCCACGGCTTTCTGCCTGCAGGCTGCCGTTGTATGAAGCAGGAAGAAAGGCTGCCGATATATTGTTAGAGACACTGGAAGGTTATGAAATTCCGGTGAATCTAATGCTGCCGTGCACATTGGAAGCAAGGAAATCATGATAGTATTTAATTTACACGATTCAATTAGAAAGGGTGATTGTTTTGAGGATACTTTATCTTGATCTGGACACTCTCCGTCCGGACCACCTGGGGTGTTACGGATACCACCGCAACACCTCGCCAAATATTGACAGAATAGCAAGGGAGGGAGTCAGATTCGAAAACTACTACTGTTCAGATGCTCCCTGCCTTCCGTCAAGGACTGCATTGATGACAGGAAGGTTCGGAATACATACAGGTGTTGCAGGGCATGGGGGTACTGCAGCAGATATAAGGATTGAGGGTGAAAAAAGAAGCTTCAGGGATACCCTGGCATCTGAAAGCCTCCCGGCCTTCCTGAGGGCACAGGGTATTAAAACCATCTCCATCAGCCCGTTTGCCGAAAGGCATTCATCCTGGAGTTTCTATGCCGGATTCAGTGAGATGCACAACACCGGCAAGGGAGGTATGGAATCGGCTGAGGATGTAACGCCGGTTGCACTTAAATGGATTAATAACAACGCAAAGGAAGACAACTGGTTTCTGCATCTGAATTACTGGGATGCCCACACACCTTACAGAGCGCCTGAAGAATACGGTAATCCCTTTGAAAATGATGACCTGCCTCAATGGATTACGCAGGAGGTACTGGACAGACATATTGAACATGTGGGACCGCATTCAGCCAATGAAATCGGTATGTATGATGAGAGGACCAGTCCAATGCATCCCAGACACCCTGGAAGAATTGAGAATATGAAAGGGCTCAGGAGGATGATTGACGGATACGACTGTGGTATTAGTTATATGGACAGCCATATAGGGGCAATACTTGATGCTTTGGAAAAACAGGGGGTTCTTGATGAAATGGCAATCATAGTCAGCGCCGACCATGGTGAAAATATGGGGGAGCTCGGAATTTACGGTGAACATGCTACTGCCGACCATAATACCTGCAGGATACCAATGATAGCAAGGTGGCCGGGATGTAAAAAAGGTCATGTTGACAGGGGTCTGCACTATAATCTGGATCTTGCTCCCACGCTTGCTGATATTTTTGACAGAGAACCTGCAGAAAGCTGGGACGGCCGGAGCTATGCATCGGCGGTTATTGAAGGAAAGGACTGCGGCAGGGATTATCTTGTAATCAGCCAGTGTGCGCATGTGTGCCAGAGAAGCGTCAGATTCGGCTCCTGGTTATATATAAGGACATATCATGACGGATACCACCTTTTTCCGGATGAAATGCTGTTTAATATAGAAGATGACCCGCATGAAGTGAACAATATGGCTGAAGACAAGCGTGAAGTGTGCAGGGAGGCAGTATACTATCTTGCCGGATGGCATGACACAATGATGAAAACGATGCTATGCGATGTTGACCCGCTGTGGAAGGTTATAAAAGAAGGCGGTCCGTTTCATGCAAAGGGACGTCTCAAACAGTACAGTGAAAGGCTTAAAAAAACCGGGCGTGGATGGGCGGTGGATGAACTCAAAAAGAGACATCCCGGTGAATGGACAAAATAAATTTACCAAGTAAACAATTTTTGATATAATTATACCAGGAAAAACAAGTGGGAAGGTTGAGCATGGAGATAGGAGGCACTAACCTGTGACAAAAATGGAATTGCACTTAGTATAAAGAACAAAATAGTTAATAATATAAATCCTAAGACTATTGTCTTATTCGGGTCGGTAGCCAACCGTACCGAACATCGAGACTCTGACATTGACCTGCCGGTTGTATGGGATGAGAAAAAGGAACTGCCTAATATTTAAAGGCGTATAATGTTACCTTCAAGAATTATTAGAGAAGGGGAACTGATATATGGCAGACTCAACTGACTATAAAAAGTGGTTACAAAGAGCAAATCAGGATTTAAGATTAGTTGGTATTATTTATTAGTATGGAATCAAAGGGCTTGAAGATTCATTCTGTTATATATGTCACTAGGATGCAGAGAAGCTGGTCAAGGCTTATATTGTAAAACAAGCAAAGGTTGCCCCGAAGTCCATTATACAGAAGGTATAAACGTGGAAGAACTTGCAAGCAGAGCGAATCTGTCAAAAAGACAATTTCACAGAATCTTTAAAGATTTATTTAACGAGACACCTTACGAGTATATAATTAAAAAACGTTTAAACAGAGCCTGCAGTATGCTGACCGGAACCCAGGCAAGCATAACTGAAATAGCAGCCTCCTGCGGATTCAATGATGCCAATTATTTCAGCAGGCTTTTCAAAAACCGGTTTTCTTTTACACCGCTTCAATACGGCAAAAGGTTTAAAATGAGATGAACGCAGGATTGATGAAGATAAAATGTTTGACTGCCGTAAAAGCTGCAAAATAGAATAAGTTGTTAAAAAGCATACCCTTTTGGTATAATACAATATATATGGGGGAGGTTGTTTATGTATAAAATGCTGATAGTGGATGACCAGATCAGAGAAATAGAAGGCATAAAGCAAATGCTGGATTGGGAACAAATCAATATACAAATAGCAGGTTATGCCACAAATGGCAGAGATGGATTAAAGAAGGCAGTTGAAATAAAACCCGATGTCATTATCAGCGATATTGTAATGCCATTAATGGATGGTCTCGAAATGGTAGAAAAAATCAGAGAGGTATTGCCTGATGTAAAAGTGGTATTTATTAGTTGTTTTGATGATTTTAAATTTGCAAAGGAAGCAATCAGTCACAGAGCATATGGCTACGTTTTAAAGCCTGTTTTACCGGGAGAAATTTTGAAAGCGGTTACCAAAGTGCTGGGTGTTTGTGAAGAGGAAAAGAAAAGAAGTCTGGAAATGATGGAACTCAGGAAAAAGATTGATGAAAACATACATGTCTTAAAAGAGCAGTTTATAAGGAGTTTATTACTTGGTATCCAAAAAGATGAGCTTGAAATACTCAAGCAGTGCAGATTTTTGAGACTAGACATGGAAGATTGTTACTTTGCTGCTGCAAGTTTGGAATTTGATAACAGTGACGAAAAAATCAGCAACGGGTTCTTCTTTAAAAGTATATCTATAATTGAAAAATTGAAAGAAACATATGGTAAAAACCAGGAAGTGTATTTTATACTCATAGATTTAACGCATATAGCCATGCTTTTTACCTGCAGGGCTAATAACAAAACAGATGCTAAAGATTTGATGGTAGACAGACTTGAGGAAATTGTAACCTGTATTAATACCAAATATGATGTAGCTGTAACATGTGGTTTTGGAACGATAACTAAAAGACTCAATATGATAGGATTATCATTCAGGCAGGCGGGGGAAGCTCTTCACTACAAATTTTATGTGGGAAAGATGTGTACCATCGATTTTACAGATGTAAATTTTGATAATGACTGCAGTGAACTTCAAATTAATGATATTAACTGCATGTTAAAGAAAGCTATTTTTTATGGAGACAGCACCCAGGTTAAATTATTGATTGAGCAGACCATAAGGGAAAATTACAGTCCTTCTGTCCTCAGATATATATGTCATACAATACTTAACAATATTCAGATGCTGCTTTCACAGATAAATCAAAATCCTGATACAATACTTGGACCATATGGTGAGCTTATTGAACAGGTAGCAAACCTTGACACTCTTGAACAAATAAAAAACTGGCTTAATGATAAAATAAGTATAGTTATTGCACATGTGGGTGAAAGAAAAAGTGTAGAAAACGTTGAGATTGTAAAAAAAATGGAAGAGTATATCAAGACTAATTACAGCAGTCAGATATCTGCAGAAATTGTATCCCGGAGTGTATATCTCAGTCAGGGTTATGCAGGTTACCTCTTTAAGGGCATAACCGGAAAAACAATACATCAGTATATTGAGGATGTGAGAATGCAGAATGCTGTGAGGCTTTTAAAGGAACATAAGGATTTAAAGATTTATGAAATTGCCGAAAAAACAGGTTTTAACAACAGCGGTTATTTCATAAACGTTTTTAAAAAGGTTTTTGGGTATACTCCTACTGACT
>CAYYGK010000118.1:0-8279 GCA_964471145.1 uncultured Eubacteriales bacterium
TGGTTCTGTCGCTCAGTGTTCCGAAGACAGGCTGAAGTATTACTGCAAAGACATTGTCTATGGCCATTATTGCACCTACAGCAACGCCTGTAAGTCCCAAGTCATCAAGGTACAGCGGAACAGTAACATTATATATGCTCCATATAACAGATATAGTAAAGAAACCCAGTCCTATAAGAAAAGTCTTTTTATAATCAAGCTTCACGCTGCCACCCATGCCTCTCTGTTACATATTCAAAAAGATTGATACGTTGCTGCCTTTTTTACGATAATATATATCGGATTATATATTAAACCCATATAAAAAGGGAAATTAAATTCCCGTAACATTGAACTCCATTTGCAGTTGACGAACGGGTGGGTATGAGATATAATTCACATTAATTATAAAGCGAAAAAGGCTGTGAGTGGAACGAGTAGAAGAGGTAACTGTCTCCCAGAGAGCAGATGATGGTGTAAATTCTGCAGGCGTTGCTCTTTGAAAATCATCCATGAGCTGCGGTTTTGAATTTCAATGAGTAGGAGCCGCCGGTTTTATGACCGTTATTTAAATAAGTGACATCAGTCTGTATGAACTGATGTAAACAAGGGTGGTACCGCGGATAACCTCTCGTCCCTGTATTGGGGAAGAGAGGTTTATTAATGTTGATAGATTGGAGGAAAATGGAATGGGTAACGACTACAGTAATACACTCAACCTTCCTGAGACAGAGTTTCCCATGAGGGCAAACCTGCCAAAGAGGGAGCCTGAGATTCTTGAGAAATGGAATGAGATAGGCATATACAAAAAACAGCTTGAAAAAACCTCGGGGAAGCAGAAATTCATACTGCATGACGGTCCCCCTTATGCCAACGGGGGGATACACCTTGGCACTTCACTTAACAAGGTTTTAAAAGATATTGTAATCAAGTATTACAGTATGAAGGGCTATAACACCCCTTATGTGCCCGGGTGGGATACTCACGGCCTGCCTATAGAACAAAGAGCAATAAAGGAGCTTGGTCTTGACAGGCATAAGACCCACCCTGTTAAATTCCGCGGTGCATGCAGGGATTTTGCACTTAAGTATCTGGATATTCAAAGGGATGCATTCAGGAGACTGGGTGTCCGTGCAGACTGGGACAGACCATATGTTACGCTTGATCCTGATTTTGAAGCGAAGCAGGTTGAGGTCTTTGGAGAGATGGCTGATAAAGGGTATATATACAGGGGATTAAGACCGGTGTACTGGTGCGCAGATTGCCAGACTGCACTGGCAGAGGCAGAAATAGAGTATGAGGAGGACACAACATTTTCCATCTATGTGAAGTTTCAGGTAAAGGATGGGAAAGGCCTGCTAAAAGAGGTACCCCAATCAAAAACATACTTTATAATCTGGACCACTACTACCTGGACACTGCCCGGGAACATGGCAGTCTGCCTGAATGAGAATTTCGGCTACTCACTGGTTAAGAACCAAAATGAATACTATATCATAGCGGATGAACTGGTTGAAAACGTTATGAAAGCTGCAGGAATACAGGAATATGAGGTTGCAGGCAGGTTCAAGGGCAAAGAACTGGAAGGAATGATATGCAGGCATCCATTTATTGATAGGGATTCGATGGTTATAACAGGAGACCATGTTACTCTTGAGGCTGGCACAGGATGTGTACACACAGCTCCGGGACATGGAGCAGAAGACTTTTATGCCTGCCGGGATTATGGGATAGAGGTAGTTGTGCCGGTGGATGACAAGGGTTATCTTACAGATGATGCCTGTAAGTTTTCAGGGCTTTTTTATGAAAAGTCCAATAAGCTTATCGCACAAGAGCTTAAACAGTCGGGCCTTTTGCTTGCAAGTGAGAGAATAGTTCATCAGTATCCACATTGCTGGAGGTGCAGGGAGCCAATTATATACAGGGCTACAGAGCAGTGGTTTGCTTCAATTGACGGCTTCAGGGAAAAGGCCATTGAGGAGATTTCAAAGGTAGAATGGATACCTGCATGGGGTGAAGAAAGAATAACCGGCATGGTCAGGGACAGAAATGACTGGTGCATATCAAGACAGAGGATATGGGGTGTCCCGCTGCCAATATTCTACTGCACTTCGTGCGGAAGCGCCCTTATAAACAAAAACACTATAAAAGCTGTAAGCAGTCTTTTCAGACAGAAAGGTTCTGATTCATGGTATCAGCTTGATGCTTCTGAAATACTGCCTGCGGGAACCAAATGTGAGTGTGGAAACAATAGTTTTAAGAAGGAAATGGATATCATGGATGTATGGTTTGATTCAGGAACTACACATGCTTCAGTCCTGGAAACAAGAGAGGAACTAAGCTGGCCAGGTGATATGTACCTGGAGGGAAGCGACCAGCACAGAGGATGGTTCCAGTCCTCTTTGCTGACCGCTGTTGCAACAAAAGGGTCTGCGCCTTATAGAAGAGTACTCACACATGGCTATGTAGTTGACGGAGAAGGCAGGAAGATGTCAAAATCAATTGGCAATGTAATTGACCCGATTGATGTAATAAAGCAGTACGGTGCAGATATACTGAGGCTCTGGGTTGCTTCGTCTGATTACAGGGTTGATATAAGGTTCTCACCTGACATATTGAAACAGCTGACTGAGATATACCGTAAAATCAGGAATACCGCAAGGTTTATACTTGGAAATTTAAATGACTTCAACCCGGATAGTGACAGTGTCAGCTATGAGCAGATGCACGAAATAGACAGATGGGCTCTGTTGAGAGTTACTCAGCTGGTTCAGAAAGTAGATGCTGCGTATGGAAGGTTTGAATTCCACCAGATGTTTCATGCTATACACAACTTTTGTGTTGTTGATATGAGCAATTTCTATCTGGATATTATTAAAGACAGGCTGTATACATCTTTGACAGATTCACAGGCAAGAAGGTCTGCACAGACTGTAATTTTTGAAATACTTGAGACACTTGTAAGGATACTGACACCAGTACTTGCATTTACCAGCGAGGAAATATGGCAGTTCATGCCTCACAGGTCAATTGATGAAAAAGTGAGCATACAGCTGAACAACTGGCCTGAGGCTAATAAGGCATACGCTGACCGGGAACTTGAAGAAAAATGGGAAAGAATAATAAACATAAGATATGATGTATCCAAGGCTCTGGAAATTGCAAGAAAGAAAAAAACAATCGGACACTCGCTAAATGCATGTGTTAAAATATTTGCTGACAGGCAAACCTTTGAATTCATACGCGGGCTCGATTTGGACATGGCTGAAATATTCATAGTGTCAGAGTTTCAGCTGGACAAGCTCGTAAATGCACCTCCAAATGCATTTGATGGAGAAAACAACAAGGGGATAAAAGTAGGTATAAGCAAAGCGACAGGCGAAAAGTGCGAGAGGTGCTGGATGGTGAGTAAAACTGTAGGAACATGTGATGAAAGGTCGGATGTATGCAAAAGATGTGCCCAAGTGCTTTCACACATTGGAAGAGTTGATGGTATATGAAGAAGCAGTGGGTTGAACTTGGCGAAAGAAGATACCCGATATATTTTAATAATGATTTTAACGGGCTTTCAAAGGCGCTGTGTGAGCATTTTAACACTTCACGGGCGGTAATAGTTACAGATACAAATGTAAGCAGGCTGTATGGACAACAGTGCCTTTCAATAGTAAGGGATGCTGGTATAAAATGTGATGAATTCGTTTTTGAACCAGGTGAGAAAAACAAGAACCTTGATACTGTTAAAAGCATATATGAATTCCTGATGAAAAGACGAATGGACAGGGAATCTATGCTTATTGCACTTGGCGGAGGTGTTGTTGGAGACACGACGGGCTTCGCTGCAGCAACATTTCTCCGCGGTATAGCATTCGTACAGATACCTACCACGCTCCTTTCACAGGCTGACAGCAGTGTGGGTGGAAAGACAGGGGTAGATTTCGGGGGTTCTAAGAATATAGTTGGCGCTTTTTACCAGCCAGGAATGGTATTCATAAACACATCGACGCTTTCTACACTCAATGACAGGGAGCTTGCCTCAGGTATAGCTGAAACCCTGAAGCATGGACTGATACAGGATGCCTGTTTCTTTGAATATGTAAGAAAGAACACAGACTGCATATACGGGCGTGATCCGGAGGTACTGATGCATATTGCTCAAAACAACTGCCGTATAAAGGCAAGTGTTGTCGAGAGTGATGAAAGGGAAACAGGCTTGAGAGCCATACTGAATTTTGGACATACAATCGGGCATGCGGTTGAAAGTGCAACAGGATATATGCTTGCACACGGTGAAGGTGTTGCAGTTGGAATAACAGGAGCATTTTCAATGGCAAATCGCCTGGGAATGGTCACAAATGAAGATGTTGAGTTGGTAAAAAGGGCGCTTGGCAATGCAGGTCTTCCAACAAAAATCTCCGGAACAGACCCTGATGCCGTATATAGCCTTATGTTTACCGACAAGAAGGTCAGGAGTGGGAAACTGTATTTTATACTGCCTGAGGCTTTGGGACGTGTCATAAGGAGCGAAATTGGCGATGAGTCCCTTGTAAAGGAAGTCCTCAGGGAGGTATTGTCATGCTGAATCTATTTTAAGCTTTGCAAGGTTCTTTTCATAAGGGGGATAAACGATTCCCTTTTCGGTAATTATAGCTGTAATATAATCGGACGGTGACACATCAAATGCCGGGTTGCGTACCTTTACGCCGGCTGGTGCAACAGGCTTTCCGGCTATGCTTGTAACTTCAAGGCAGCTTCTTTCCTCTATCGGAATGGATTTGCCGCTGGATAATGAAAAATCAACTGTTGACAAGGGTGCCGCAACAAAAAAAGAAATTTCATTTTCACGGGCAAGTACAGAAAGGGTATAGGTTCCTATCTTGTTGGCAGTATCACCGTTAGCCGCTATCCTGTCTGCACCTACGATAACACAGTCAATAAGCGACTGTTTCATAAAATGACCTGCCATGCTGTCACATATCAACGTAACAGGAATACCGTCCTGCATCAGCTCCCATGAAGTAAGCCTGGCTCCCTGGAGGTAGGGCCTTGTTTCATCAGCATACACACTAATGTTTAAGCCCTTGCTGTGTGCGGCTCTGATAACGCCAAGAGCGGTTCCGTAACCGCTTGTTGCAAGTGCACCGGCATTACAGTGAGTAAGTACTGTTGTGTTTTCTTTCAGCAGAGTGCTTCCGTTTTCCCCGATAAGCTTATTGGTTTTAAGGTCCTCTTCTTCTATCAGTTCAGCTTCTTCAAGAATCAGATTTTTAAGCTTTTCAGGAGAAAGGTGCATGTTTTTATGCAGTTTCTTTAGGATTCTGTCAACTGCCCACGACAGGTTAACTGCAGTGGGTCTGGTCTGCTTCAATTCATCACCTGATTTTTTAAGTTTTTCATAAAAACTTTCACTATCATGTACCTTAATGGAAGAAGCACTGATAGCCATACCGTATGCTGCAGTAACGCCGATTGCCGGGGCACCACGGACTACCATGTGCCTGATAGCTTCAGCAACCTGAGTGCATGTGACGCATTCCCTGTATATGCATTGATGCGGAAGCAGTGTCTGGTCAAGAAGTCTTAGAACACCTTCTGTATACTCAATCGTTTTCATACGTTTTCCCCCCGGTTGTCGCTGCACGAGCATATTGATTGAATATCTATAGTATTAATGATATCAAAAAGTAGTTCCTTAAGTTTCTCATTGTTTTCATTAAAAACCTTTAAAACTTCTTCGTGTGATACCGGGGCAATATCTTCACGGCCTTCTATGCCAACATCATAGTCCGTTATAAGTGATATGTTTGCATAACAGATACTAAGCTCTCTGGCAAGATAGCATTCGGGATACTGGGTCATGTTTATTACCTCCCAGCCCATGCTGCTGAACCAGCGGCTTTCTGACATTGTTGAAAACCTGGGTCCCTGGATGACTACAACAGTACCTTTTTCATGTATGTCTATTCCAAGTCTGCGGCCCGCTTCATAAGCAGTTTTTCTAAGTTGGGGGCAGTATGGATAAGCTGCACTGATATGCTGTACCTCAGGGCCGTCAAAAAATGTGTCATTACGTCCTGTTGTCCTATCGACAAATTGATCGCACACTACGAAATCACCGGGTTTAACTTCCGCTTGCAGACTACCGGAAGCCGTAGGACCGATTATCCTGCTGACACCAAGTTCTTTCATGGCATAAAGGTTTGCTCTGTAAGGTATCTTATGCGGTGGAATGGTATGCTTTTTACCGTGCCTTGGCAAAAAAGCGATTCTTTTGCCTTCATAGCTTGCGATCGATATTGTATCACTTGGCTTGCCGAAAGGCGTATCAATTTCAATTTCTTCTATGTCTTCAAGGAAGGAATAAAACCCTGAACCGCCAAAAATTCCAACATCTGCTTTTTTATCATCCATAAAATATCATCCTCTCTATATATATAAATATATTATATAGAATAAGTAATATCATAATCAACTATATTATCAGAAATACTTCCGTATTCAGAGATTTTTTACATAGAATCATATTCATTTTCGGCTATAATTTAACGACTATAATTTGAGCTGTTTATGCAAAAAATATTCTTGGAGGTGTTAGTGAATGAAAAAAAAATACCGGGCAGCCGGTATTGCCACAGCAGTACTGGTTGCGATTCTGGCATTAACTGGATGTACGGGAATGGGCAATGAAAACATGGACATGAAAAATCAGCCTGGAACTCCCCAGGGATATGACCAGGGCGGGCAGATGACTCCCGAAAGAAACATGCTGGATAATGATGTGAATAACGGAGGTGCCGGGTATGGAGACATGAACGGCATGGGTATGGATACGACCGGAATGAAGCAGAAAGCCCAGAGAATCGAGTCTGAGCTTGAAAAAATTCCTGGTATGAATGATGTAAATGTTGTGATTAGCGGCGACACTGCTGTTGTCGGATGCACAACAAACCAGGATATGTCTGCAATGAAATCACGGATTGTAAACCGCGTGAAACAGCTTGACCCCTCCGTAAAGAAAGTAGCCGTGACCAATGCCAGAGACACACTGATGGAAATCAGGAAACTGAAAAGTGACATGATGGGCGGTTCTGACACCGGCGGACTTAATGCCAGAGTTAAACAACTGGTAAACAAGATAACACCTAATCAATAGCACTGCGGACCGGAAATTACTCCGGTCCTTTTTTTTGTTTAAGATCAAAAATATGTGGTAAAAAACTTTCAGTCCATGAATTGGAGTGAATGTTTTGGCACACCCTCTTGAGATAATCAAACCGAAATCACTAAAATACCTTTCAAAGCATCTTCAGGACATTATAAGGAAAAACCTGTGGGCAAAAATATTGCTGGCTATGGCACTTGGAGTAGGTGTCGGAATACTTCTTGGTCCGGATACCGGATTGATTGAAAGGGATATTTCCACAACCATTGCAAACTGGCTGTCTCTTCCGGGGAAGGTTTTTCTGGGTCTGATACAGATGATAGTGGTACCTCTTGTTTTTGCATCAATTATAAGGGGAATTGCTTCCAGTGAAAATATGGAACAACTGCAGAAGCTGGGTGTAAGACTTGTGGCATATTTTCTGATAACAACAATGATATCAATTTCTATAGGTTTGGCAGCAGGGATGATAATAAAACCAGGCAGAATGATTGATATGGACAAAATTAACGTTGACTTACAGACAGAAGAGCTGCCGCAGGGGGGCAATGTACAAACACCTGACAACATTACAGGCATAATAGAAAACCTTCTGCCTGAAAATCCTCTGGGTGCAATGGTGCACAAGGAAATGCTTCAGGTCGTGATATTTTCAATAATAATAGGACTGGCCCTGGTGGTATTGTCTCCGGCGGACTCGAAACCGCTCCTTGTACTTTTTTCATCCATACAGGAGGTATGCATGACAGTTGTTGAATGGGCAATGAAACTTGCTCCTTTTGCCGTATTCGGTCTTCTGGCAAATGTGTCTATGAAAACCGGTATTGATGCAATGCTTGGAATGGCTGTATATGTTGCAACTGTTCTGCTTGGACTATTGGTTTTAATGTGCGTGTATCTTCTCATAGTGTTTCTGGTTTCGGGAAAGGGGCCGGCATGGATGCTGCCAAGAATAAGGGAAGTACAGCTCCTGGCTTTTTCAACATCAAGTTCGGCTGCTGTGATGCCTGCGTCTATTGAAACAGCCGAGAACAAACTAGGGGTGAAACAGTCGATTTCTCAGTTTCTGATACCTCTGGGTGCAACAATCAACATGGATGGTACAGCACTGTACCAGGGAGTGGCAACGGTATTCCTGGCA
>CAYYGK010000119.1:0-8170 GCA_964471145.1 uncultured Eubacteriales bacterium
TACATCATTATATATAGTAAATACTGCAAGTATCATCAGCAGCACAAACCCCACAATAGTTATAAAGGCTTCCTTTTCGGGAGGCAGCGGTTTTCTTCTTACTCCCTCCACCGCAATCAGCAGCAGCTTGCTGCCGTCCAGTGCGGGAAACGGTATCAGGTTTGTTGCGCCAAGCGCAATACTTATGAAGGCGGTGATGTTAAGCAGGTTGAGCAGCAGTTCGCCCAGCCTTGCCCTGCTCTGCTCCACTACAGTGCCTATTGTGCTTACAATCCCTACAGGCCGCATCATCTGGTTAAGCGTAACCTTGCCTGATATCAGCCAGACTATGGTGTATGCCACACTCCTTACGGTTGTAAAGGTTGAAATAAGGCTCTGCTTTATCGTTTCTGCAAATCCGCTTTTTTTGACCTTAAAATCCGCTCCAAGGTAATATCTTTCAGGTATGGTCTCAAGAACAGGTGTTATTTCCTTTGCTACCTGCCGGCCGTCCCTTTCCAGGACAACGTTGATGCTGCCGCCGTCATGCTGCTGCATAAAGGAGTCAATATCGCTTTTTTTATCAGCTTTCATTCCGTTAAGCGAAATAATCCTGTCTCCCGGCTTAAGGCCTGCCTTTTGTGCGGGCATTCCCTCCGATACGCTGTGCAGCAGGTTGGAATCCGGTCCGGATGTCTCCTTTACCGTGAAACCAAACATGTACCTGTCCTCTTCAGGTATTACAGGTACAACATTCCTTTTTATTGTGTTATCCCCACGCACAATTTTTACTTCAGCCGGCTTTCCCTTTGATACATAAATAAACTGTATCACATCAACGGGCTTGTAAACCCTCTTGCCGTTATATGATAAAACGCGGTCACCAGGCCGGATATCGGATATGTATGCTGGAGAATCGGGCTGCACACTCTTTATTTCGGTAGTGTCATAGCCTGTTACAGCAAACACAGTTGTCAGAAGAATGACGGCTATGAACAGGTTCATAAGGGGTCCTGCCGCTATGACCGCCGCCCTTACGGACAGGGATTTTTTATTGAATGCCCTGTCGCTTTCTGACCTTTCCTCCTCCCCCTCCATCTTGACATACGCCAGTATGGGGAGCAGCCTTAGAGAATAAACTGTCTCCCCCCTCGTAAAGCTAAACAGTTTCGGCCCTACAAACAGTGAAAACTCCAGCACCTTGATGCCTGAGAGCTTTGCAACAATAAAATGTCCTAATTCGTGCGCAAGTATAATGAAATTGAATGCAATAAAAGCTATAGCTATGTTCATGTCCTGTCCTCCGTAGCCTTTTTTTCTGCCAGAAACCTTGCCTTTTGCCTTGCCCAGGCATCGGCTTCGATTATATCATCAAGTGACGGGCTGCTTACAGCACTGTGTGATTCCATAGCCCCTGATACTATAAACGGGATGCTGCTAAACGATATCCGGCTTTCCAGGAACATCCCTACAGCTGTCTCATTTGCGCCATTTAAAACAGCTGGCATTGTTCCACCAGCCATAAGTGCTTCATATGCCAGCTTCAGGCATGGAAAAGTATCGGTGTCCGGCTTCTCAAACTCAAGTGCCCCCATACTTACAAGGTCAAGTCTCTTATATGAATTCTGGCACCTGTGGGGATATGTGAGTGCATACTGTATGGCCAGTCTCATGTCCGGCCGGCTCATCTGTGCAATAACTGTGCCGTCTACATATTCCACCATTGAGTGTACAATACTCCGGGGGTGTACGACAACCTCTATTTTATCGACTTCCACCCCGAAAAGCCATCTTGCTTCTATCACTTCAAGACCTTTATTCATAAGTGTGGCCGAGTCTATTGTTATCTTCCTTCCCATGCTCCAGTTCGGGTGCCTGAGCGCATCCTCAATGGTAACAGAGGACAGCTGCTGCTTGCTTTTACCCCTGAACGGGCCTCCGGATGCAGTAAGTATGATCCTGGAAACCTCCTCATGCCTGCCGCATGCCATGCACTGGAAAACAGCTGAGTGCTCGCTGTCAACAGGTATTATCCGTGCCCCGTACCTTTGGGCATCCCCTATTATTAAATGACCTGCAGTCACAAGCGTCTCCTTGTTTGCAATAGCTATTGTCCTTCCCCTCTTTACGGCTTCAACCGTAGGCAGCAGTCCTGCTATTCCTACTATGGCGTTTACAACAGTGTCTACAGTATCCATTGATGCAATATATGCTATGCCCTCAGGGCCTTCAAGCACCTCTGTTGCCGTATCAGTCAGTCTTTTTTTAAGTATGGCGGCGTGCTCCTGGCTCCTTACAGCTACCGCTTCAGGCCCGAATTCGCGTACCTGGTTCTCAAGCAGGTCAATGCTGCTGTCTGCGGTAAGCCCGCTTACCCTGAACCCGTTTTGACGTACAACCTCCAGAGTCTGTACGCCTATTGAGCCTGTTGAACCCAGAATCGCAATAGTTTTATCCAACTGCCTCTCCTCTCAATTATCCCACTGTTAAGCTGAAAAAGTAAAACAGCACAGGTGCTGTAAACAGTATGCTGTCAAACCTGTCCAGTATTCCCCCATGACCCGGGAGCAGCCTCCCGAAATCCTTTAAACCCGCATACCTCTTGATGGCTGAAGCCAGCCAGTCCCCCAGCTGTGACACTATGCCCGCAAGAAGTCCGGCACCCACCGCCTCAGCAGGAGTAAGCACATTCTCTCCCACTGTGATACTGAAAATAACCAGGACCGCAACTGCGCCGGCAATTCCCCCTATTGAGCCCTCTACTGTTTTGGCAGGGCTGACCCCTGGTATAATCCTCCTCCTGCCAAAAAAGCGTCCGGTAAAGTATGCAAACGTATCTGTGCCCCAGGCACCCAGGATAACCGCCCATAAAAGAAGGTGCCCGCTGTCTCCCATTCTTATGCGAAGCATATATGAGAACATTACTGCTATATACATTATACCCAATACGGTAACAGAAACATCTGTTATGTCAAAACCTTCGCACAGTATGACAGTTACGGACGCTGCAAAGAAGCCTGCTGCAAGTACCAGTATCAGATACCGGTCTGTATTGGGATAATCCAGTACCATCAATGGAATAATGATAGCACAAGCATATGCAACCGCTCCTACAGGCCTGTGTCCGCGCTGAGTTAATGCCCTGATGAATTCATACATGCCCGCTGTAACCAGCACAAACGTCAGTACTGCGGTGGATATTATCCCTCCAGCAACTGCAGCAGCAAACACTGCCAGTCCGAAAACAGAAGTTATTATCCTCTTAATAAACAATCTATATGCCTCCGTATCTCCTGTTTCTTTTCTGATACGTTTCAATTGCCTCATCTATGTGCCTTTTGCTGAAATCAGGCCACAATACTTTGGAAAACCAGTATTCTGAATATGCTGCCTGCCACAGCAGGAAATTGCTGGTCCTCATCTCCCCGCTGGTCCTTATAATCAGGTCGGGTTCGGGTATGCCGGCAGTATAAAGATAATCGGTTATGGTTTTCTTGCAAATGTCATCACTGCTCATTTGACCGTCTTCCACCTTTCGGGCTATCTGCCGCATAGCCCTTACTATTTCGTCCCGCCCGCCGTAGTTAAGCGCAAAAACCAGAGTCAGGCCCTTTCGGTTTTCGGTAAGCTTTTCAACCCGTGGAATTTCCTCACGCAGTTTCCCGGGCAGGCCCTTCGTATCCCCTATGGTCTTTACTCGAATACCAGTACCTTCCAGCTCTTTGCCGGCATTCTTCAAGTATTCGTACAGAAGGTCCATCAGTGCCTCTATTTCCGACCCGGGCCTTGACCAGTTCTCTGTTGAAAATGTGTATACGGTTAGATACCTGACCCCTATGCCGTCACAGTATTTTACAATGTTTTTTAAATTTCTGGACCCCGCCCTGTGGCCTGCGCTCCTGGGAAGGCCCCTTCTTTTTGCCCAGCGTCCGTTTCCGTCGGGTATAATTGCAATATGCCCGGGAATATCAAGAGTGTTGTTTCCCTTGTCATACCCTTTTCCCATTAACAGTCTTCTCAATAACATATGTTTCTTCCGCCTTTTAAATTCAGCCATTAAAAAAACGCCCGCAGCAAACACCCGTTTTATGCTGCGAACTCCTTTCTGCTTTAAGGACTGCATACCAGCAGCCTGAGCTTTCCTTCATCATCCCGTTCTGCTCTTAGAACCCTGCACCCGTCATGATACGGCTTTTTAGCCTCATAAGGAGGGCCTGTAACCTCTATATCTGCAACCTCTATACCCGACTGCACAAGCACAGCCAGTGCTCTTCCCAGCAGCAAGCCTTCTATGTCAGGTATATTCATGAAATCTTTTTCTATACCTCCATTATCTCCTCGATTTTTGCCTCAACAACCTTGTCCGTATCTCCTGTATATTTGTCTGTAAGCTCCTGTATATCCTTTTCTGCATCAGCAAGGTCATCTTCGGTTATTTCGCTTTTTTTCTCCATCTTTTTGTATTTTTCAATGGCTTCTCTTCTAATGTTCCTTATTGCAATCTTGGTTTCCTCACCGAATTTTCTCACCTGTTTGGTAAGCTCCTTACGGCGCTCTTCAGTAAGCACTGGGAAAACCAGCCTTATAACCTTGCCGTCATTGCCGGGGTTTATTCCAATGTCCGACATCTGTAACGCCCTTTCCACATCTCCCAGTATGCTTGTATCCCATGGCTGGATCACTATGACTCTTGCCTCGGGTACCGAGATGTTCCCAATCTGGTTGATGGGTGTAGGCACCCCATAGTAGTCAACCTTTACCCTGTCAAGTATGGCGGGATTTGCCCTGCCCGCCCTCAGGCCCGCAAGATCGTTCTTAAGTGCATTGACTGATTTGACCATGTCGTTTTCTACCTGTTTGTATTCATTTGCCGGCATATACTTACCTCCCTTATACAGCCTTTAGTTCCTTCCTTTTATTAAGAATTACTCACCAGTGTCCCTATGTTTTTCCCTTTGAGAACATTGATGATGTTCCCCGGGGAATTGATATCAAAAACAACTATGGGTATATCATTGTCCATACACAAGGATGTAGCCGTCGAATCCAGTACCTTAAGTCCCTTGTTGAGCACTTCAATAAATGAAAGCTTTGTAAATTTTCTGGCATCGGTATTAACAAGCGGGTCACTGTCATATACCCCGTCAACCTTTGTGGCCTTCAGTATAAGCTGAGCATCTATTTCAGCCGCTCTCAGTGCCGCAGTGGTATCAGTCGTGAAATACGGGTTTCCGGTACCGCAGGCAAATATCACAATTCTCTTCTTCTCAAGATGCCTTACCGCCTTTCGCCTTATATACGGTTCTGCAATCTGTCTCATATCAATTGCCGTCTGAACCCTTGTAGGAATGCTCCTTGACTCCAGTGCGTCCTGAAGAGCAAGTGAGTTTATCACCGTAGCCATCATGCCCATATGATCGGCTGTCGTCCGGTCCATACCCTTACCGCTTCTGCCCCGCCAGAAATTGCCTCCACCTACTACTACAGCCATTTCTATCCCGGTCCTGTAGACGTCTTCAATCTCCCTGGATATCCTGCCCAGTGTTTCGGCATCAATGCCAAACCCCTTTTCACCGGCCAGCGCCTCACCGCTTATCTTGAGTATAACCCTTCTGTATTCCTGACGGCTCATATGTTAAATTCCCCACCTTTTTACTTCTATATGTAGTCTGAAAAACCCTTTAATGCCTGTCAAAAAAGAGAGACCATACTGAAAACAATATGCTCTCTCCTTAAAATCTCACTATCCCATCTGCTTTTTGACTTCTTCCGCAAAGTCCTCCTGCCTTTTTTCCAGCCCTTCTCCCTTTTCATACCTCACAAATCTTCTGATGTTTATGTTCTCACCTATGGTTGCTACCTTCTCGGTAAGAAGCTGCTTTATAGTCTTGTCAGGGTCCCTGATCCAGGGCTGTTCAAGCAGGCACAGTTCTTTTAAGTTCTTTTCAAGCCTTCCTTCAACCATTTTTTCAACTATCTTCTCAGGCTTTCCTTCATTAAGGGCCTGTGTCCTTAATATTTCCTTTTCCTTTTCAATTACATCCCCGGGAACTTCATCCCGGGTTACGTACTCCGGCCTGCTTGCTGCTATCTGCATGGCTATATCTCTTACAAAGGTACGAAATTCCTGGTTCTTTGCAGCAAAATCGGTTTCGGTATTGACCTCTACAAGTACCCCTATTCTTCCATCCCCGTGTATATATGAGTCTATAATTCCTTCTGATGCTATCCTGCCGGCTTTTTTGGCAGCTGCCGCAAGTCCCTTCTCCCTGAGGATCTTTACAGCTTTCTCCTCATTTCCTTCGGCCTCGGCAAGGGCCCTCTTGCAGTCCATCATGCCTGCCCCTGTCTTCTCCCTCAGTTTTTTTACCATATCAGCAGTAATCATACAAACGCCTCCATTTGATTTGGTTTTATTCGATTTCTTCACCTTTATCGGAGGATGCCTCCTCAGCTGCTTCTCCGCTTTCTTCGCTTTCCTTTTCGGTCTTCTTCTTTGCGGTCCTGCCTGCTTTCTTCTTCTCCGGCTTTTCCTTTACTTCTTTTGTAGCTTCCTCTTCTTCCTTCTTCTCTGTCTTGCTGCTCTTACGTGGTTTTTCATCCGGCTTTGTTTCTTTCTTTTCTTCCTCTTCCTTATCAGCCTTCTCTTTCTTTTCAGGCTCTTCTTCCTTATCTTTCTTTTGAGCTTCAGCAGATTTGTCATGCACCTCAGGTATTTTTATCTTTTCCTTTTCAACCTCTTTTTCTTCCTCTTTTTCCTGAGCCTCCTCATATTCCTCATCTTCCATCTGTTCGCCCTGTTTTCCTTCAAGTATCGCATCTGCCATTCTGGACGTAATAAGTTTTACCGCTCTTATGGCATCATCGTTTCCTGGTATGATATAGTCTATTTCATCAGGGTCGCAGTTGGAATCCACTATGCCCACTATGGGAATGCCCAGCTTCCTGGCCTCCAGCACAGCAATCCTCTCCTTCCTCGGGTCCACAATATATACCGCTGAAGGAAGGCCATCCATCTTCCTTATTCCGCCCAGGTTCTTTTTGAGCTTTTCCATCTCATGACGCAGCTTTATAACCTCTTTCTTTGGAAGTACATCAAACAGGCCGTTCTCTTCCATTTGATCAAGTTCATTGAGCCTGTCTATCCTCTTCCTTATGGTCTTGAAGTTGGTAAGCATGCCGCCCAGCCATCTCTGGTTGACATAAAATTCCTCGCACCTTTCGGCTTCATCCCGGATGGATTCCTGAGCCTGTTTTTTTGTGCCGACAAACAGCACCGACTCGCCATTTTCAGCCAGCTCCCTGATAAACATGTATGCTTCTTCAATTTTCCTGACGGTTTTCTGGAGATCGATAATATAGATTCCGTTTCGTTCAGTAAAGATATATTCCGCCATCTTGGGGTTCCATCTCCTGGTCTGATGACCGAAATGAACACCCGCCTCCAACAACTGCTTCATCGTTATTACTGCCATTTTTTAGCCTCCCAAGTTATACCCTCCACGGCACTCATCCCCGCAGGAAACCTTCCGGCACCTGCCTGCAGGTTATGCCATGTGTGTATTTTTTCCGGTATGTAGTATAACGCATGGGGAATCATTTATCAACATGCAGGTTAAATTTGGTGTGTTGTGTCTGTCAGAATTTATGTGTGTTTTCTTCTACAACTAATCACTCCTGCAAATTATTAATTAATCTGCCTGAAAACAGTTTTTGTATAGTTTTCAATATCTCCCGGAGTAAGCATGTAATACTTTTCTTTAACCTCTTTGAAGTATTTCCCTATCAAATGCTTATTGATAATACGGTTGCAATGTGCATCCACCGGCAAACCTCTTCGTGTATGAAGCCAGGGCATTTCCAAATGCGTAAACCGTTCCAGCGTCTTTCCACTATAGCAACATAAGTTTTTTATATTGCTGTCAAGAATTGCTTTCTCATCAGTTGTAAAAACCGAATCATCAAAGTCTCGAACATTTTCTATAGGGTCAAAACGGTATGACGAATATCTATTATAAATATCCCTGTAAACCGGTCCATGAACCCATGCTTCACAATCATCGTCAAAAAGAAACTTGTCTTCAAAGGCATAGTAAAACCCCTGAATATAATACAACGCTTTTTGCAAGGCTAAAGGAGTAATATCCTCACATTTGCAAAGCAGATACTGAATTATATTTTCAATTTTAGT
>CAYYGK010000120.1:0-8140 GCA_964471145.1 uncultured Eubacteriales bacterium
ACAGGTTACTGTATAACCGCCGAGTAAATTCGGCGGCTCTTTTTTTGCATTATTGAGCATATGTTTTTGCTTTTCCTGCAAAGACTGCTATGTAACTTGACATAGAAGAGAAATATACGAGTAATCGCCAAGATGCGGTCATTGATACAGGTATGTTTTTTGTATATAATAGATGCAATGGGTAAAATAAAAGAGAAGGCAAGAGCAAAAATCAACTTATCACTTGATGTTATCGGAAAGAGAGCTGATGGATACCACCTTCTGCGTACCATTATGCAGACGGTTGAGTTATCTGATACCATAATAATAGGGTGTGGAGGAAGCGGGATAAATTTAACCTGCAGCAACCCGGAACTTCCAAAAGGGGAAGGCAACACTGCATTCAGGGCTGCTTCACTTATGTGCCGGAAATACAATATCGTTGAAGGGCTCAAGATAGAAATAGAGAAAAACATACCGGTATCGGCAGGGCTGGCAGGAGGCAGTACGGATGCAGCTGCCGTTTTAAGGGGAATTAACAGACTTTTTGGGATGGGACTAAAGAGAGGGGAACTTGCAGAGCTGGGGAGACTGGCAGGTGCGGATGTACCGTTTTGTATTGCAGGAGGCACGGTTCTGGCGGAAGGGATTGGAGAGGTACTTACACCTCTTGAACCTCTTCCTTCGGCACATGTGCTTCTTGTAAATCCGGGACTTGAGATAAGTACTGCACAAGTGTATTCAGAATTTCGGCCGGGAAAAGCCGGAAAGCATCCTGATACTGGTTTGCTGGTAGATGCTGTTGGCAGGAAGGATTTGAAAACTGTTGCTGAGAATATGATAAACGTACTGGAGACGGTTACGGCCGGCAGACACCCGGTTATAGCCGATATAAAGGCGGAAATGATAAAACTGGGGGCAATGGGAAGCCTTATGAGCGGAAGCGGACCTACCGTTTTTGGGATTTTCGGCAGCAGGCCGGATGCCTTAAGGGCGTTAAGGAGCATGGAACATAAAGGGTACCAGGGCATTCTTACACAAATGACATACGAAGGGAGCGGAAAATGGCAGGAAAATTGTCAAGGATGAAGTTGGATGACTACAAGCCTTTAAGGGAGGTAATATTCCAAAGCCTGAGGGAGGCTATTATCATGGGAGAGTTAAAGCCCGGTGAGAGGCTTATGGAAGTGCATCTGGCTGACAAGATGGGTGTTAGCAGGACTCCTGTGAGGGAGGCAATAAGAAAACTTGAACTAGAGAGGCTGGTCAGGATGATACCCCGGAAAGGGGCTCATGTAGCACATCTTTCGGCCAAGGACATTATGGATGTTCTTGAGGTTAGGTCATCGCTTGACGGGCTCGCAACATCTCTTTCTGCTGAAAGGATTAAGGATACTGAGCTTAAGGAACTTGAAAACATAAGCAGGCAGTTTGCAGATTATGCCGGTAAGGGTAACCTGAAAGGCTGCATAAAAAAAGACATAGATTTTCATGATGTTATTTACAGGTCCTCGGGAAACGATCGTCTGATACAGATAGCAAACAACCTGAGGGAACAGGTATACAGATTCAGGGTAATATATATGAAAGATTACAGCAGCTACAATGATCTGATACGGGAGCACACGGACATATTAACCGCAATTTCCTTAAGAGATCCCGACAGGGCCAAAAGCGCTGCGCAGGAACATATAAGGCACCAGGAGGCCGCCATCATCAAGGCGATAAACAGAAATAACATAGACTGATTCTCCCTGCCCCCCCAACACATATATAAAATCCCCAATCATTATTGCAAGCGGCGGATAATATATATAGGATGAAGGATTTCATCTTAACCGGGGGGATTTTATATGGGGTTTCTATCGAGGATGGCGTCACTTGTTAGAGGTTTTTTTGGCAGTAAGGCAGGAGAACTGGAGGAGAGGAATCCGGGTGCACTTATCGAGGACCTCAGGGAACAAATTGAAAAGACTGCAAGGGAAGCAGAAAAACAGGTTATTGAGATACAGACCGGGGCGGAGCTCATAAAGGCTGAGATGCGAAATGCCCAAAACAGGCTTGAAACGATCAGGATGAGGATTGAGGCTGCAAAAAGCAGGGGGGATCTGGACCTGCTGACAGAGCTGGTCATGCAGGAGGAGGACTGTGCCAGCGAATTGGAGGACAACAGGCAGATGTACCGGAGAGCAATGGAAGAGGTGTCACAGATAAGGGAGGACTACAGGATATTCGAATCTGAGATGAATTCAAAGCTCCGTGAGCTCAAATCTCTGAAATCCAGTTCAAGGATCGCTTCTCTGAGGGAAAACATCATTTCACTGAATACCAGGTATTCTTCAAAAAACAAGAGACTCAGGCGTTTAAATGACTCCTTCGAAAGACTCAGGGTGGCGGTTGATGTTAAGACGGCAAGGGCAAGGGCGTACCGCACCATTACGGGGGAGGGCCCTGAGGCCAGGATATTAAAGCTTGATATGGCGGACAGGAGAGAAAGGGCTCTAAGGCAGGCAAAGGCGCTTCTTGAGGGTGGCACTCCGGAGGATTGATACTGTACAAGCATACCGCCGGTGATATATAATGGAAAAAGAATAAGGGGTGATCTGTTGGCGGTATACTGTGGTGTGGACATAGTTGAAATAGAGCGTTTGAGAGACTCTATGGAAGAGGCGGGAGTCTCTTTGCGTGACAGGGTTTTTACCGGCACCGAGATTGAGTACTGTGAAGCCAGGAAGAATGCCAGGTACAGCAGCTATGCAGCAAGGTTTGCCGCTAAGGAGGCTGTTTCAAAGGCATTTGGCACAGGCATTGGCGGAGGAATAAAATGGAGAGATATTGAAATAGTAAATGATGAGGCGGGAAGACCAGGGGTACGCCTGACAAAACGGGCATATGAAAAATTTAAAGAACTCAAAGGCATAAGGGTTGAGGTAAGTCTGTCACACTGTAAAAGTTATGCAGTGGCATATGCCATAGTGGAGGTGAAGGATTAAAAATGAAAAAGATATCTTTCCTGCATTGTTCGGATATTCATCTGGATATGCCCTTTAAGTATTTAAAGGACTGCAGTAAGTCTGCAAAAAGACGAAATGACCTGCGGGAGGGGTTTGAACATATTGTGAGGACAGCTTCTGAAAAAGGAGTTGACCTGCTTCTTGTAAGCGGCGATTTGTATGAGCATAACTATACGTCCAGAGCCACCATTCTTCGTGTAAGGGACAGCCTGTCGCAGATACCCGAAGTAACTGTTGTCATGATACCTGGAAACCATGATCCCTATTCGAGAAATTCCTTCTACAGCAGCATTGACTGGCCTGTAAATACACACATCCTGAATGCGGACAACCCTGTTATTCATCTGCATAAAAGAAACACCAGTATTTATGGGCTGGGATGGGAAAATGATGTTGAGGAAGGTATAAACAGGATTTCAGCAACTGCCGGTCACAGCAGCATAAATATACTTCTTTTTCACGGCACGGTGGACATGCTCTTTGGTAAGAAAGAATTCAATCCTGTGTCTTCCGAAAGGCTTTCTGAACTGAGGATGGATTACATAGCAGTGGGACACTTTCACAGCTGCTACAGGGAGCTTGGCCCTGTAAAGAATATCTTTAATCCCGGAAGCCCTGAACCCCTGGCATTCGACCAGTCCAGAGGAGATAAAGGTGTGTTCCTGGGAAACATAACAAAGGATGAAACAGGTACTGTGCTGGAGGTGGATTTTTTCAGCACCGGCAGGCGCAGGTGTTATGAAATCCCTTTATGCTTTGAGGGAAATGAGACACTAAACCACATCCGGCAAAAAATCACTGATACCGTAGAAAACACAGGCCGGCCGGAGGACCTTTACCGGATGGTATTGAGAGGGCATTTAAGGGACGGCATGGAAAGGAGTATTGCCGGGATTGAGGAAGAACTGGCAAGCAGGCTCTTTTTTATAGAGATTGCCGATGAGACATCGCCTGAGGCTGATTACGAGAGAATAAGCATGCAGCCAGGTATAAAAGGTGTTTTTTGTGAAAGGATGCTTGAGAAGATCGAGGCTGCCGGAAGCGAGAAGGAGAAAAGGAAGCTTGAAAAGGCATTAAGGTATGGTATGCAGGCGCTTGATGAAGGAAAGGTGGATCTTGGGGACTGATGTATTTTAAAAAAGCAGTTATAAAGGGGTTTGGAAGGTTTTTTAACCTGGAAATTGAATTTGCAAGAGGTATCAACCTGATATTCGGGGACAATGAATCGGGTAAGACAACACTGCACTGGTTTATTCGGGGAATACTTTACGGGATGGAGGGAGGAAGGGTAAAAAAAGACGGACTGCTGCCGCCTTCCCGCAGGTATGAGCCGTGGAACGGAAACGCTTACGGCGGATACCTTGAATATGTGCTGGACAGCGGTGAATTCTTCAGGGTGGAGAGGGATTTTAAATCAGGTGTTACAACTGTTTATGATGATGCATTTAATGACATAACCCACCGGTTTGGATTAGACAGGGGCAAAAGTGTTATGGTGGGGGAAAAGCATCTGGGCATTGATGATGTAGGTTTTACGAGGACTGTTTTTGTGGGCCAGCTTAATACCAACCCGGGAGTAAAGGGAGGGGCTGGTATTATGGAGAAGCTGTCCAATGCAAGCCTTGCATTTGACGAGGAGGTTTCTCTCAACAGAGCGTGTGAAGCATTAAACGATGCTGTAAGAGAGCATGTGGGGACAGAAAAAACAAAAACAAAGCCGCTGGACAAGGTCAAAGAAAGAATTTTTGAACTTGAATTAAGGAAGGGAAAGCTGCTTTCCGGCAGACAGCATGTACTTGAGCTGGAGAGTCGTTTAAAGGAAATAAGTGACCGTAAAAAGGCTCTTTCGGATGCCTCAGAAATGGCAGAAGTACTGTTACGCCTTAGTGAAAGTGAGAAAAGATGCACGCGGTTACAGCATCTTTTGGATAAGGCAGAGGAAATGGAGAATAAAACAAAACAGATTGCAGAATGCATGTCATCTCTTGAAAAAACCCTTGAGGAGACAGCAAGTTTCAGTGAATATACTGTAAGAGATGCTGCCGAGATCAAGAGTGATTTCAAGCTTCTTAAAAGCGCTGCACAGGAGGACATGAAGGATCTTACAGAGAGTCTTGATTTTATTCACAAGAGAAAACAGAGGTTAAAAGAAGAAATTAAACAGCACAATGAAAAACCGGAGAACAGGAAGTTTCTTTTCAGGAAAGTCATGTTTCCCTCAAGCATGGTCCTTGTTTTTGCACTGGCTGCCGCAATGCTGGCAATAATAGGAGCAAAGGGTCTTTCTTATGCAATTTATGGCGCAATGGCAGCAGCTGCAACTGCTGCTGCAGCAGGTATTGCCGTATACAGGTATTTCTATTTTAAACGGCAACTGCATTCTGAACAGGAACGTTACAAGGAGACTGCCGGAAAGATTTCAGGCCTTGATGAAGACGAGCAGAGATTTCTTAAAAGGATAGGGGAAAAGGAAAAAAAGATTGGCGAAGCTGCAGAAACAATAGCAAAAAAACTTGTAAATGCCGGTCTTGTGCAAACAGGTGATGAGCCGGATGAAGAAACGGTTGCAGCCTTTGTGCAGGGAGTGGAAAGATATGAGCGCACAATGCAGGAGTTGGATAAAAAAAAGCAGGAATTAAAGGAAAAGAAAAGGGAAAAAGAGATACTTCTTGAGAGGATGAGTCCAGAAGAAAGAGAGCCATTTAATACTATATCGGAAACAAAAAAGTTTTTCTGCGGCTTAGCTGAAGAATATGACCGGCTTAGGAAGGAAAGCATCAAAAAAAGGGAGCATATCCTCTCGGGAAACAGTACATATACCGCTGAAATTATTGAAAGCCTGTTTGAAAAAAGCAGTCAGGATACAAACGGGCTAAAAAGTGAAGCTGAAGCAATCAGTAACGAGCTTGATGAGATTGAAAAGGATACAATCAGGGTAAGCACCGAGCTTGATAATTCCGACACTTCTGAAGAGCTGCAGGACGTGGAATTGGAACTTGAACAGCTGGAAAGCAGGAAAGCATGCCTTCTGGAGCTTGGAGACTCCCTAAAGACAGCAATTGAGACCATAAATGAAGCCGCAGAGCAGATACAGAAGGACTATTCTCCCGCACTAAACAGGAAGCTTGGAGAGATTGTTTCGGGTATGACCATGCAAAGATACCAAGACCTTAGAGCGGATGACAGTATGCAGCTGAAGGCACAGGCACCTGAGACAGGTAAGGTTGTGTCCGTAGCAAACTTAAGCGGCGGGACAGGAGACCAGATGTATCTTGCTTTGCGTATTGCCGTTTCAGATATCCTCTCAGAGAATGGAGAGAAGCTGCCACTTGTTTTTGACGAACCATTTGCACAATATGATGACAACAGGCTGTGCAGGACACTTGAATTTCTAATTGAAACAGCCAAAAAAAGGCAGATTGTCATTTCTACCTGCAAGGAGAGAGAAAGGGACCTGGGAGGGAAGATTTGCGGGCAGGATATCAACATCATATCGCTTTGAGCGCATAACTAACCGGTCTGTCAGAAAGACCGGTTAACATGATAGTTGACTGAAACACCTTCACTTCGCAAGGAACAGCAGCAAGAGAAGAAAAACAACTGCTGCAATTGGCAGGATGTTTCCTTTGCAGCTACAGGTATTGCTGCGGTCATTGTTCATTTCAGGAGATACTCTTTCCCACGCAAGTGAAGGTGACAGGTTTTCACTCTCTTCTGCAGTAAAATCCTTCTGATTAATTATCATGCCGGGTAGCGGCCTGAAAAAATTTCTTCTGCTGGTGCACATTATTAATCCTCCGGTAAAGTAATACTTGTTACACATTATATGATATTCATTTACGGAGGAAATGTTACGCCCTGGTCATGGGTGTGCCGCAGTCAGGGCACTTGATGTTATAGCATGGCGTTTCCCGCCGGTGTGTTTTCTTTTTTCCACAGTTGGGGCAGACACAGTAACCGCCAGGACCTGAGCCTGGACTGTTTCCGCCCATACGGCCTCCCTGGCGGCCTGCTCCTGTGCCTCTGCCTGTTCGGGGTCCTTTTCCTGCAGGACCGGTTCCGTCTCCAAAAGGCATAATCAACACTCCTTCCAGCAAGTTATCAGCATATGCCCATTACCATTAAATTATAGTATTAATATTTGCGCCTGTCAAGATTATATGACACATAAATTATATGGTTATTACGGACATAATGGACATATTATAATATAATAGTGTTAGTGAAAAATAAAAGGCGAAAAAGGTAAAGGATATGGATTTTATACAATTGTAATCTATCCGGCAAGAAGCCTTCCCGCAGTTGTACCTGCTGCAAAGCCGGCAATCCCCAGGAGAATGGCACATATAATGTATGCAAGTGAATTTTTCCGGCTGTTTTCAAACAGGTTCACGCCCTCCCACATAAATGCGGAGAAGGTTGTGTAAGCACCAAGAAAGCCCTGGACTGCAAAGATATACAGGATTCCCCTGATACCAAGCCCTGTTATGAAACCAAGAAGGACAGCGCCGGATATGTTAACTATGAAAGTGTGGACAGGAAGGATGCTTTTACATTTTCTCAGTATGAATTTTCCCACGGCAAAACGTGTAAGGCTGCCCAGTGCTCCCCCAAAAGCTGCAACAAGGATATGCATCAGGCTTTGGGCCTTTCTTTAGCTGCAGAATTGAGGGTTAAACCTGTTAAAATATGTGTTGCAAAGTATATGCCGGTAAATGCACAGAGCACCCCAAGGATGGCTGAACACGCAGCGTATGCTGTCCCAGTAAGTATTTCACCTGTCGTAAACAGAAAATATATCTCTCCACAGAAAGCCGAAAAGGTAGTAAAGGCACCCAGAAAACCCGTTGTTATGCCCGATTTGATTTCTGGAGGAATATTTAATACACTTTTTGAAAGTGACATAATAAAAGCAAGAATAAAGCTTCCTGCGGTGTTGATAAGTATAGTATTAAGAGGAAAAACGGTATCTGTTGGGAATAATACAAGGCCTCCCATAAGGAACCTTGAAACAGTGCCTAAAGCTCCTCCAAGTGCAATAAAAAAATACCTCATTAAGTAACCTCCGTTAAAATTACAAGCATTCACGATTATAATATATATAGTATTACTGAGTCAATATTGTAAAAGAAAGCTTCTAAGTGAGC
>CAYYGK010000121.1:0-8137 GCA_964471145.1 uncultured Eubacteriales bacterium
ATCATCTGTAAACGCATCCTCTGCAGCAGTAAAAGGAAGTGTCTGCTGTGAGCCTGTTGGTGTAGGTGTAGGTGTAGGTGTAGCGCCTCCTGTCCATTGGTAATTAAATGTAACCGTTGTCCTGTTGGTGGCGCCATTTACGCGTCGTGCCAGCTGGTAGCTTCGATTGGTGCGAAAAGACGGCGGAGGCGTAATAGTCCCGGAGACTTTCCCGACTACAAGCTTGTGACGCCCCCACGTGACCATTTCTTCGCGTGAATCGTCAAGATAATCAAATACAAGGGGTACTTGCTGCCATTGATCAAACGCCTCTTTTTCACCCGTACCGAGTTCAGACGTATAATCTACCCAGTACCAATCCTTCGTCAGGATTATATCATTATG
This sequence comes from uncultured Eubacteriales bacterium, assembly GCA_964471145.1. Taxonomy (GTDB): domain Bacteria; phylum Bacillota; class Clostridia; order Acetivibrionales; family STF1-152; genus CAYYGK01. The sequence goes on from CAYYGK010000121.1 coordinate 385, forward strand.
ATCCAGCAGACTGTCATGATTGCTGTCCCTTACAATTTGTCCATAACTCATCATAATATCGTCCTGAGTACGGTCCCCATACATACTCACATTTCCTCTGGGACCTCTTTCAATAGCATCAGTTTTGGTGCTTACATCCCCTAATACTGTTTTATTATACCTCATATAACGAAGCGTCCTGTCGTCTTCATTAGGTTCATCACCCCTATGCACTGCTTCATTAACTGCAATCTCATGGCCAAATTTTGTTTCGTCCATCTCTCCCGACACCAGATTTTGTGGGTTATAAAACTCAGAGGTAGTCATTGCCCATATTTGTGTGCCATCATCGACATCGTACAGCCTCGTACCGGCAGACGCTCCACACATAGCTACCTCGTAGCCGCTTCTGTTAGGGTCAATGTCACCAGCAGAAAGAGAATCACAATGATCATTCCCAAAGTTCCCTGCAGTCCACAATACAGCGCCAGTAGAAGGGTTCAGTTTATACTTTCCTGCAAATATGGCATCTGTTATACCATTGTTATCGAAGTCATAGACGTAGACGTGATGACCTGCGTAATCAAGATTATTATTGACCCATAACTCCTCAAACCGGTTCTGGCTTACATTATATTTATATGCTGCTGCATCTGAAAATGCCGGGGATTCGGCACCGGCTTGACACGTTACTAGTATTGCAGGTTCTCCGGTGGAAAGGTAATATAATACTACATATGTCATGGCATTATCAGCAGTTGTGTCACTGCTGCTAAACCATATCTCCGTTTCCGCTTTGACCGTTTGAGTTTTTCCATCACGCATTGTCAGCCGGTACTTGTTACTACCATGTCCGTAGCGCAAATGCACAAAATCATCTTTACCATCCCCATCAAAGTCCCAGACAATTGGACAAAAAAGCGGTTCACCATGCCCGCGTGCATCAATTCCATCGCTCGTTGAATCACGCCATAAAAGAGTTCCGTTGTCCTCATAGACTCTGAATTCCTTGGTTCCAAATGTGTAGCACCATTCCATTTTCCCATCGCCATCCAAATCGCCCGGCCGGAATGTGCCACGAACATTTCTCTTAGCACTGGCTCCCCCCTGATCCAGATCGATTTCAATAACTTTTGTCATAGATATTGTAGCCGCCTGGACCTCTGTCACCGGAAAAAAAACCAATACCGTTCCTGTTAGAAGCAACATCATTCCCACCAGAATCATTGAAATGATGCGCGCAGAGAAAACTGTCTTCACTATTTTGAGTAAACGCATGGTTATTTGTTTATTCATACTAAACTCCTTCCTGTATTCTTTTTTGGTATTATGTTACTTTTAAAAGGAAAACTGATTAGGAAAAGCCTGAATAAAGCATTCTACCACCTCCTTTAGAGAATTTCTATATTGTAAAAATTCAAGACGGCCATTGTTGCGGATTGAGTATTAAAATTTACCCTTTATCAGAATTATTCTTATAGGCTTAGTTGCAATGTATTTTATGATTTTCATCTTATTTTCATATCATCTCTTCTATTATCACTGATATTTCTCCATTTTGTAAATAGCCATATTTTATAAGATATCCAGTTTTTATCATCGTACTTTTTATTCTACACTTTTCTGTTTTCTTTTCTATGTGGCTGGTTTTTTAATACCTGAATACACTGTGCAGTCTTTTCTAATATGCAATTATTATCAACAGATATTTATATATCTAATTGGTATTGATTAATAAGTAAAATTATATTAAAATAGTAAGTGTTATTAATATAGAAGGGATTGAATAAAATGCCCTTTGTGAAGAGATTTTTTCAAGCCCGGCTTTTTCCGAGGTATCTGATATCCTATATAATAATTCTGATTATACCCTTTGTTATTCTTAGTTTTATCATTTATGGGCTGTTTACAGATATCCTCATTTCTAATATCAGCAAAACAAACTATGATGTTTTATTTCAAACCATGAATACCGTAGAAACACAGTTTAACGAAATGAATGCTTTAGTATCGCAAATTTCAATGAATCCATATCTTACAAGCTCAAGATTAAAAAATGATTTCATCAATTTATTAACTGCCGAAAAACTGTTAAAGAGCTTCAGCACACTGAATGATTTTTATACCGACTATGTAATCTTTTATGAAGGACATGATTATATTTATTCCGCTACAAGCATCTATCAAAAGGAAATGCTTTTTAAAAGTGTTTTTAGATATGACGACTGGAACTTAGCCTCATTAACCAGAGATATTCAGAAAAACCAAAAAGCTTTTATCCGGCCATCAGAATACATTTCAAGAGAGACAGAACCTGTCAAAAAAAGATTTGTAACCTATGTTGTACCTCTTCCTTATGGTAATCCGGTTCCATATGGTGCAGTGGTCTTTTTTATCAGTGAGGCCAATTTCTCTAAATATGTTTCAGTCCCTCTTAAAACTTATGATTCCAGTCTGTTTATTATCGATGAAAACGCCAGGTTGTTGTTTTCATACGGTGTAAATAAACAAACAAATCTGGACAATATCACAAAAACACACCTCAACAACTCCGGGTACAATTTTGATTTAATTAAAATAGGTTCTGTTAAGTACATGCTTTCCTCCATAAAATCAGAGACTACCGGATGGAACTATGTTTCTCTTACTCCGTCCGCTAAAATGACGGGTGAGCTTGAGTCATTGAAAACAAAAGAGCGTTCTGCCATGTCAATTGTACTTGTTTTGGGGGGATTAATGATTTACCTGTTATCCACTATTAATTATAAACCTATTAAGGATCTGACTGGCTTCATTACCAGAAAATTAAAACTTGCCCAATCCGGCCTAAACGAATTAGATACAATCCGTAATGCGGTTGATTCGATGAATGAGACCATTGTAAACCTTAATGAAAAAATTGAAAGTACGGTTCCTGTTTTAAGAAAATCGGTCCTTGCCGACCTGTTAAAAGGTTATTATTCCGACATCGATTCATTTAATACCAACGCCGCACCCCTTGGCTTAAAACTTACAGGAGATTTTTTTACTTCAGTAGTTTTTTACATAAATCATTTTGCACACAGAGAAAAGATCTATGTCCTTAAATCTATTGAAGAAAACCTTCGCAATGCAGGAATTCAAAGCTATGGGGTTGAAGGGTTTATTGATAATTACCTTGTATTTATTTTATGCACAAAAGAGGAGCAGAATGACAAACTGCTATACATGAACCTCAAAAACCTTCAGGCATATTTGAAAACTGTTTTCGACATTGATACTGCTATTGGCATCGGTAACAGTTACTCTTGTACGGACGGCCTTTCCAGTTCGTACATTGAGGCTGTTTCAGCTGTTGAGTATAAGTTAATCACAGGCAATGCAACCATGACATCCTATAAGGATATTCAACAAATCCATCAAAATATAAACCTGTTATTCAAGGAACAACTGGACCTTCTTGAAATACACCTTATTCAGGGTGACAAGTCAAATGTTGAGGAATTGCTTAAAAACATTATCTCCAGCATTGCAACAATTCAGGTTCCTTTGTTTGTCGCAAAGACGCTGTTTTATAATATAATCAACACGCTGTGGAAAACAGCTCGTGCCCATAGTATTAAACCATTCTGCAGTATAGACGATTTAAATGCCATATTGCTTTCCAAAAACGAATCTCTCGAAAAAATATCTTCCATTCTGCTTAGCGCTTCTTTAAATATTTGTTCTCAGATTGAGGAACAAAAAAAGGGCAATATCGGCATGAACATTGATGCCGTGGTAAAATATATTAATAATAATTTAACAGATACCAACTTTTCAATACAATGTGTAGCTGACCACTTTCACATAGCCTTACCCAATCTCAGCAGATACTTCAAGCAGCGGTTCAGTGAAAACATATCCAGCTATGTAAATAAACTCAGGATGGAGATAGCTAAAAAACTTCTCCTTACGACCGAAGACACACTTCAGGACATCTCCTTACAAGTGGGGTACTACAATGTTTCAAGTTTTATTAGGAAATTCAGACAAACGGAAGGAGTAACCCCTGGTATTTTCAGGGAAATAAAAAAGCAGTAGGTTATATATGATTAATCAGGTATTTCATCCTGTTCCGCTATATCTCGTTTTTCGGCATATTTGGATGCCTGTTTTCTTGTTATTAATTTTCCTTGTCCCTGCCGTAAATAACCTGCGCACCCATTCCCCACCAGGACAGCATGGATTCAAATGGCTTGAGTCTGTCAGAGTACCATGGGTTTGTCTGCTGCACGCTTTGCTCTCCAAAAAGTATCGTGTCTTTGGTACCGGTACCTGCTATTTTTTCTGCATTCATTTTTTTTGTATAACCAATGGAATTCCACATACCGCTCTGTCCGTTGGCCTTTTTAGCTGAACCGGCGGCAGCATTCACAGCAACTGTAAATGTCCTGTAGGACCCGAGGTTCTCCCAGATAAGGTCCCTTTCAAGTTCATCCTGGTTGTCATTACTAATGTTTACAACAAGCTGTGCTCCTTTAACAGCTGCCAACTCGGCAATTTCACTCCACAGCCGGTCGTGACCAACAGTTACAATGCCGTGTACTCCCTTTACCTGAAACCAAAGCTTTCTTGTATTTTCACCCGGAGTAAATATCTCAGGCCTGTCTACAGCTAATTGATAGTATTTCGTAAGAATCTGACCCTGGTCTGAAATAGTAACGGCACAGTTCCTCCGCTTTCCATCCTCACAAATCCAGGGAAGCCCTATGACAGTACAAATCCGGTTTTGCCGGGTGGCATCCGCTATCTGCTGAATAGAAGTTGATAGAACTTCATTATTGCATGCCAGGATGTCTTCTGTCAAACCTCCTGTAAGAGACAGCTCCGGGAAGACAACCAGATCAGCACCTGCGGCAGCTGCAAAATGAATAGAATACAGGATGGTTTTCAGATTCTCTTCTATCCTTCTGCTACATCGCATTTGCACAGCTGAAGCCTTGATTGCTGTTTGGGCTGAAAGAAGGCTTTTGAATTCAGGTGCAGAATAGTCAAGTCCCTCAAGCATCTGGATGCCCTTTTCCCACCAGGCGCTAAAAGCAGGATGTGTCCTTCTCTTCATGGCCTCCATACGTGTAGCTTTTGAGAGTTCAAGTGTCCTTACAAGAATATTGTCTGGTTCACCATTTCCTGAGTGAATCTGCCCGTCTGGTTCCATGATATTGGCACAGTTTGTACGGATAAAGTAACAATTCAGTCGCCAGACCTTTGGTCGCCAGAAAGAGTTTTTGAGGTCAGAGATTTTTCCGTTCCTGCCGTAATCCGGAGGTGCGGACCAAGAGCATTCAATGAAGATCCGGGATTCCTTCACCACCGGAAGATCACACGCCTGACGCAGCCACCTATCTGCGCATATTGCTACATTGCACGGAATACCGTCTATATAAAAAATGCCGGGTCTGTTTCCTTTTTTATCATATATTTTGCTTTGTTTAAAAATCACCCTGCCTTCGGGGTCAACTAGTATTGCATCATTACATCTGCCGCCATTTTCTATGGCAATATATTGTACGCAATAAAGCGCATATACACCCATTGCACCGGCTGCTTCATGAATTTTTATCTGTGCTTCCTTCAACTCTTCCTCTGAGGCCGGATGCTTATTGCTAAAGCTCAATGCAGACTCAGGAAAAACTACAAACCTGGCACCTTTTTTAGCTGCCTCTATGAGGAGTTTGATGATTTTGTCCCTGTTGCGTCCCAGATGAAGTTCGTTATACATCTGCACCACACCCACAGTTAAGGTTCTCGGCTGATAATGAATCACTATAATACCTCACTGTCATTATTTTTAAATATCGCAATAAGGGGGAGCATATCTCTGCCGCCCCTTTATCTTAAAAACTATTTTACTTTAACAGTTCATTCGCCATTTTGAGTATGTAAGCACTGTCCATTTCATACTTTTCAAGCAGCTTCCGGTAAGGACCTGACTCGGCAAAGGTGTCTTTTAAACCCACACGTCTGAGCTTTCCTGCTCCAACCTCTGCAATAACCTCAGCTACCGCACTGCCCAAACCGTTCAAGTAATTGTGATCCTCAATGCTAACAACCTTTCCTGTCTTGTCAATGCTTTCAGAAATCAACACAGTATCAAGGGGCTTCAAGGTATGGATATCCAGAATTTCAGCAGATATCCCCTGTTTGGCCAATTGATCAGCTGCCAGTACTGCCTGGTATAACATATCACCAATGGCAACGAAGGTAATGTCGCTTCCTTTTCGGAAAAGTTTACCCTTCCCTATTTGAAAAGATTCATCCTCATTATATAGAACAGGGATGGGATCTCTTGTAAAGCGAAGATATACAGGCCCCTCATACTCAGCAGCTTTTTTGACAAGCTTCCTGGTCGCAATATAATCTGCACCCATTATAACGGTCATATTAGGCAGCGTTCTCATTATACCCATATCCTCAATCCCCTGGTGTGTAACGCCATCATTACAGGGTGTCAACCCCCCATGGCTGCACGCAATCTTTACATTCAGACCTGCATAGCATATGGACGTACGGATCTGCTCACACATCCTCATACTGCCAAAAACAGCATATGTACTTACAAAGGGTATCTTCCCCATGGTGGCAAGTCCGGCCGCAACCCCTGCTGCATTTTGCTCCGCTATTCCAACATTGATGTGCTGTTCAGGAAAAAATTCCGCAAAGGTTGTGGTTTTCATTGATTTAGAGATATCACAGTCAATTACATATATGTCTTTATTATCTTTAGCCAGTTCAACAACTGCTTCTCCAAAAGCATCCCTGGTTGCTATCATCTTCATTTTCCAGACCCCCTCTGCAATTCGTCCATTGCAACGGTATATTGCCCACTGTTGGGTGGCGTTCCATGCCATTTGCAAACATTTTCCATAAAGGAAACGCCCTTTCCTTTGACTGTATCCGCATAGATGCATATAGGCTTGCCCTTGACTTTTTTCATTTCTTCAAAGCCCCTCAGAATATCAGCTATGTTATGACCGTTAATTTTAATAACCTCCCAGCCGAAGGCCTCCCATTTTTTGGCCAGGTCCCCGGTGGGCATTATATCATTGCAGAACCCATCATTTTGAAGACCATTGTGGTCAACAATGGTAATGAGGTTATCAAGCTTGTATTTTACAGCACTCATGGCTGCCTCCCAGATCTGACCTTCATTATTTTCACCATCTCCAACAAGGACAAAGATCCTGCTTTCTAAGCTGTCAGCCTTAGCGCCAATGGCCATTCCAACCCCTATAGAAACACCTTGTCCAAGGGAACCGGTTGTCATATCCACTCCAGGAACCTTTTTCATATCTGGATGGCCTTGGAGGATTGATTCAAAGCCCCTAAGTGTATCCAGAACCTCCATGCCAAAGTATCCCTTCATTGCCAAAACCGCATAAAGCACAGGGCAAGAATGTCCCTTTGAAAGGATAACTCTGTCACGCTCCTTCCACTTAGGTTTTGCAGGATCTATTTTCATTTCATGATAATATAGTGCTGTGACTATGTCGGCAAGTGACAATGAACCTCCCGGATGTCCTGACTGAGCTTTGCAAATCATTGTAATGATATTTTGGCGCAATTCATTTGCCTTCTGCTCCAAGAAAACTATTTTATTATCACTCATTGTCCATTTACTTCCTTTCAATATTAATATTACCTCTTTTAGTTTCCAATAGAATAGCCTGCAAGCTTCTCCAGAGCTTTCACCAGGGAATGATGTCCGAGTGATGCCCCGCCCTCTATTGCTTCAACTGCATTGTAAAGCTGC
>CAYYGK010000122.1:0-8071 GCA_964471145.1 uncultured Eubacteriales bacterium
ATTGTGAATATTGAATTCGTTACCATAACATATTACATGTAAATCAATGCTTCTTAAGTATCAGAGTCAGTGAATCATAAGGAGATTGGTATTTAAATCTCCACCTGAATAATAGAATAAATGAGGGTGGGGAGATTAAAAAAGAAGTACGCGAGTTAAAACAAAATCTCCTGTTGTGGGGAAACTCTCCTTTGAATCACCAAAATATATCCCTGCTTTAAGTCTTCCAAATACCTTACCATATTTACATATAAGTTCATACCGCTCCTTGTGCACCGCTGTAACACGAGCTGGAATACCATCTATATCAGGCAGAATTTCTGCATTGAATCCATAGCTTCTCAAGTCTGCCATTCCAATACCTCCATTAATACAGAAGCACGAATGATCTGATTATTTAAGTCTCTTACCATATATTCCATCCAATGCATTTTTTAGTTTCCTTTTGTTTGCTCCGCTTTTTATTAAGATTTTATATTTATCGGAAAATGTCTGGATAATCAGATAATCATCATTGGTTGTCTGAACATCAGGATCAGTACTCGTATTCACCTTATATTTCATTTTTTTAACCTGTTGGTTTTCTATAACGAAATTGTCAGGATTCATTGCAAGTATATCATTCAGGGGCTTGCTGAATATTTCTTCCATAAGCTTTCGGGTTGAAGTCATCTGAGCAGCCATTTTCCCGAAGAATCCTTTGCCCTCCGCTTTTGCATTCTCTTTTGCCTTTGCTGCCGCCTCTTTTTGCATTTCCGTGGTTATTGCTGCAAAAATCACATGATTTGCAGTAAATCCAACTCCATAAGCCTTTCTGGCAAATATACCTTTTTGCAAACTGCCTGTCAGCGAATAGAGTATCTGTTCTGACCGGGTGTAGGGTGGTGCCTTAGTACTTGCCTGTTGTATCCGGCTGTCTGCCTGTCCTTCTATCAGTTGGCCGCCGCACTTGCTGCAAAACCTTGAATCAGTATTTACCGGATTGCCGCATTTTGAACAAAAATTTGACATTTGCCTCATCTCCCTAAAAAACTTTCTTAACGTATTATAACACAAAAAACTTTACAGCCCGCTTATGGAAAAGCATAACCTTTTAGTAATACTTGTGTACAGAAATACCCTTGCGTTTTGAGGTGCCTGTCTTCCTGTACTCACCTGGAGTACATCCGTAATGCTTCCTGAACTGCCTTATAAAATGACTGTGGCTGTTAAAACCGGTCCTGTTGCATATCTCTGATATCCTGTAATCGGTGTGTTTGAGCATTATTTCAGCTTCCAGGAGCCTCTTCCTGCATAAAAATGCATTTACGGTCATCCCTGTTATCCTCTTAAACACATGGCAAAGATAGTACTTGCTGACATAGAACCTTTTTGATATGGAGTTAAGTGTCAGGGGTTTGCTGTAATTCAAGTTAATGAATGCGGTAATATCCTGCACCTTCTTCTCGGTTTCATTAAGTCCTGACCCTGTGCCGTGGCTCTTGAAAAGATGTGAAATATCCAGAAGGTCCAACAGCAGTTCACTGAGAATAATCCTGGCCCTCAGCTCTTTAAGCCCTCCTTTTTCGGATACCGACTCGCACAGCCTTCTTATATCGTCATGTATTTTCTGATTGATTACCGGGTCACCGGTAGAGAGTCTGGGTTTTGCGAACAATTCCCCTATGTTTTCAATTACAGCCGTATCAGGTAAAATGATGTCATCCCTGTCAAAGGATATGTTGACTCTGTCCTGTACAGTCCCCGGGTAGTAGAATGTTCTGTGGTATACATGCCTGTCTACAAGGACCAGGTCATTTTTTTTAAGCCTTATCGGGCTGTCATCCAGGAAGAAAGTCATGCGATCTCCCAGAAAGTAATATATCTCATAATGGCCGTGATAATGGTCCAGCATGTTTTTTCGAAGGGTAAAATCCTCTCTTCCTTTTACGTAATATGCCTTAAATCTTGGGGTTTTCTTGCTGTCTGAAGCCTTTTTCAATTTTCTGCATCTCCAATAAAAAAGCAATATATATGAATTATTTTATCATAAAAAGTAATATATATTAACAAATTGAACTATATTGCCTTTATAATAGGGTTGTGTAAAGCTTAAAAATGTGTAAAGGGGAGTCTGTTGATATGAAAAAGTATGTTATGGCCGGAGCCAGCATAAGAGCTTACAATATGTTTGCGGGACCGCTTGCAAGGGATTTTACAGATCAGGTATCCATAGAAGGGATATTTGATATCAATCCGACACGCTCAGAGATACTCAGCAAAGACAATGGGGATATACCCGTTTATGATGATTTTGACAAAATGCTTAAAACCGTTAAGCCTGATGCAGTTATTATAACAACAGTTGACTGTTTTCACCATGAGTATATTATAAAGTCACTGGAAGCCGGCTGTGATGCAATTACCGAAAAGCCTATGACCATAGACGCTCAAAAGGTCAGGGCAATACTTGAGGCTGAAAAAAGAACCGGCAGGAAGGTATATGTAACCTTCAACTACAGATATGCACCGTATACTACAAAAATAAAACAGCTATTAACCGATGGCGTTATCGGGGAGATTTACAGCGTTCATTTTGAATGGATGCTGGACAGGCTGATGCAGTACAGCGCACACGGCACCAGCTATTTCAGGAGATGGAACCGGTATATGCAAAAGAGTGGCGGACTTCTTGTTCATAAGGCCACGCATCACTTCGACCTTGTCAACTGGTGGATCAACGGAAGACCCAGGCGGGTAAACGCATACGGGAAACTGAATGAATACGGCAAAAACGGCAGGTTCAGGGGAGAAAGGTGCCTTACCTGCAATTACAGGGATGAGTGTGAGTTCTATCTGGATATAACCAGTGACGAGTTTGCAAAAAGATACTATGTTGAAGCAGAGAAACACGACGGATATTACAAGGATTCCTGCGTATTTGCTGAAGACATAGACATATATGACACCATGTCGGTGAATGTAAAATACCAGAATGATGTCATGCTTGCATACTCACTGAACGCCCACTGCCCCTATGAAGGATGGCGTATCTCAATAAACGGTTCCAGGGGCAGACTCGAAGCGTTCAAGCCTGAAACCGCACTGCTGTCACAGCAGAATTCTTACAGGATATGGACATATGACCTGAACGGGCAGATAACCACCCATGACATTCCAAGGGCAAAGGGTGGACACGGCGGTGGTGACGAGCGTCTTCTAAAAATGCTGTTCGGGGGAGGGCTGCCGGATCCCCTGGGCCACAAGGCATCTTCCATTGATGGTGCGCTGTCAGTTCTGACAGGCGCTGCCGCAAATGTTTCCATTACTCAAGGAAGACAGGTTGATATTGACGAACTGATAGGTGATTCTTCTCTTCTTAAAAGGTAAAAGAACAAAACAGGTATAGTTAAAGGAGGCTTGCACAAGCCTCCTTTAAAACTGATTCTTTTGTTATTTTTTATTGTTAATCTTTTTTCTTTTTCAGGATATGAGAAAGGTTCACATTCCTGGCCTGTGCCGCCTTCCTGTTTTCTTCCTGTATCTCCAGGTATATTTCCTTCCTGTGTATGGATATGCTTCTGGGTGCCCTTATTCCAAGCCTGACCTGATCACCCTGTATATCCACCACAGTTATTTCAATGTTGTCATTTATTACAATAGACTGCTCTTTCTTTCTTGTCAGCACCAGCATTCCCGGCAACCTCCTGTTTTCGGAGCTCATCTACAATATAGTGTCTCACACCATACCTGTCAGTGTCAAGCACTATCTGTGCACCTTTTTTGCTTTTCTTGCTTATAATTACAGGTGCACGCAGATTCATGGAGGTCCGGGAGGTGTCCTCAGGTATAACAACTATTGCAAATACCAGTAACTCTCCGGGAGATTCAATTCGGAGAGCCTCTAAAATGCTGTCCTCAATCTCGATATCATAGTCCTTCTTTACAAAAAACGGATTAATAAGGGCAAACGCAAGGTTCCCGTCATCAACACTTTGCAGCCATCTGAAGGGTGATTCCCGATCTTCGCTCCCCAGCAGTACGAACCTGATACATCCGGGGAAACCTGGAATTCCGCCCTCAAATCTTATTATTCCGCTCTCTTCAATGTCAAGCTTCCCAAAATGCCGGGTATTTAAAAACATCTGCATTACTCCCCTCCTGTTTTAAAGCCTCACATCCACGTTTTCTTCCTGATATACCGTGTTTATAAAAGCCTTCTGTTTCATGTATACATCAACCACCGCCGGCTTGCAGCTGACAGAGCAGCTTGCCGGTGTATAGTCTGCTGTCACTGCATTCTCAGTACCCTGAACGTCAATACTTACTTTGCCTTCTACCGTGACAGAAGGCCGTATGGCAATCGCCCTGCTGCCGTGGAACTGCAGTTTAAAAAATGCATCCCTCTTCGCAAATTCTGCTATGGGACTGCCTCCAAGTTCTATTGCGGCAAGCCTGTCGCCGTCTCTTGCATATTTACGTACGCACCCGGAAGCCGTAAGCCTCCCCTTTTCTGCTGCATCCGTAATGATGTCTTTTGAATTTTTTAGTCCTGCTGCTGCAAAAGCTTCATCCTGGTCTATCCGGACTGCTGCCTCCTGAGTATCAATTTCAACCTGTGCAGCATGCTGCCTTGTCTCAAGCCTTGCTGTCCTGGTTTTTATCTGCATGTCTGAAGGCTCTGTCCTTACTCCCAGTTTTGCATAGCCCTGCTCAATCCGGATCATTTCAGTATTTTCCCTTCACTTAAAAAACTACTACCTGAGGAAATCAATGAGCGAGGGCATGATAATCCTTGCCCCTCCCGCAAGCGAAGCCCTGTATACATTCTCTTCATTCTTAAGATCCATTATGGCTTCGGCCATGTCCGCATCCTCATTCCTGCTCATCAGTCTGGTAAAGTTGATACTGTCCGTTTCGAGGCGTTTTTCAGTAAGCTCCAGGCGGTTAATCCTTGCACCCACATCCGCCCTTACCCGGATGACGTTATTCAGGCAGCTGTCGATTTCAGCAATTGAATCGGAAGCTCCTTTATTGTCACCGTTTTCAAGGGCTGTCACAAAAGTATTTATCTTCTGCAGGAAAACTCCTGTAGAACCGGATGTTGCATCAGCCCCCATATCAAAAAGGTCTCCCCCGGGGACATTTATGTTCATGCTGTCCCCTATGCCTATCTCGTAAATAATGTCTTCGGTGTTTGAAACGTCTATATTGAAAGTCCCGAACATTGGGTCTGCTTCATCATCGTTAACGAGCTTAAGATCCGTCTTGTAACCTGAAAAGATGTACCTTCCCGCATAGGTTGTGTTCGCCAGATGGACAAGCTGCGTCCTGAGCTGTGCCCCCTCTTCCTTTATCTTCAACAGGTCATCCGTCCCGTTGGTGCCGTTTGCGGCCTGTACCGCAAGCTCTCTTGACCTCTGCAGCACATCGCCAACCTTGCCGAGTGCACTCTCGGTTACTTCCAGCCAGGACTGTGCATCCTTGATGTTTCTCCTGTACTGTTCAATCTCCGAAACATCGGTACGAAGCTTCAGCGCCCTTGCAGCAACCACCGGGTCATCCGAAGGCTTCTGCACCTTCTTTCCGGTTGCCAGCCTGGACTGGTAGAGCTTCATTCTTTCAAGGTTGTTGCCCATGTACCTTATCATGTTGTTTATAAGCATATTATTGGTTATACGCACGCTATCATCCCTCCCTAGATACCCAGCCTGTTTATAAGGGTGTCATAAACCTCATTCATTGTGGCAATCATCTTTGCTGCAGCATTGTATGCATGCTGGAATTTGACCATGTCCGCCATCTCCTCGTCAATTGAGACTCCCGATTCAGAAAGCCTCCTGTTTTCAACCTGGTGAACAATGCTGTGCTGGTTATTCCAGTATGTTTCTGCCTGCTGCGAATCTATTGCAAGGGTTGTTATGAGTGACTTCATGTAGTCTTCAGGCGAGCCCTCTGAAAACATGTGCGGGTTATGCCTCATCGCCAACATGCTGTTTAGATTTACAATATTGCCTGTCTCTCCAGGCGTATCCGATGCTGCAATAGTTTTGCTGTTCTCCATGACCTCACTGCTTATACAGAAGTTTTTGGCAGTAAGGCTATCATATCTTGAAGTTATGCCCGGAATTGTTGTCTCCCCGTCCAGGAATTCCACACTGTCCTGCGCAAACCCGTCATCACCCAGCATGGTAAAAAACCTTATGCCTGTAGGTGAAATCCCCGGCCCTGTTCCATCAGGGTCAAGACCATAGCCGTCCACATGCCCTGCTCCGTCCTCGGAGGGGTCTATCACATTATTCGTATTTGAATCTATATACCCTTCATTTACAGCCATTGCAAAAGTCCTTATAAAGTTGTTCAGTTTCATCTGGTAATAGGGTATGCCGTTGTAAAGGGGCGAGTCTCCTTCTCCTGCCCTGCCGTCCCTTACATCAAGCAAACCCCGCAGCTCCCCTCCTTTTATGTTCAGGGAATTGCCGTCCTTCCAGCCTATCCCGTAAAGCCCGTCGACGTCCTCATCGTTAAGCTTTGTAGTCCTCTGTTCGGTTTTTAATTGGCTTATCTGGTAGTGGTCAACTATAGCCTTGCCACTTATTGTAATGACGAAACGCCTGTCTTCCCTGCCGTCCGGAAGCCTGCCTGCCACAAACTCAGAAGCCTTGAGATTGATGATTTCGGACATCTTGTCCACCAGCAGTGTCCTGTTGTCCCTCAAGTCGTTTGCCTTGTTTCCACTGAGCTCGGCCAGGTAAATCTGCCTGTTGAGCTGCTGTATCTGTCCGGCAAGAGAGTTAATTTCCTCCACCTTTATGCTTATCCTGTGGTTAATATCCTTCTGCAGTTTCTCAAAATGTACAGCCGTGCTGTTAAAGAATTTGGCAAGCGTAACACCCCTCTGCCTCACTATGGACCTTGCAGCAGTACTTCCCGGGTCTTTTGCAAGTTCCTGAAATGACTTGAAGAAATCGTTCATTATTGTGGAAAAACCATTGTCCGAAGGTTCATTGAAGGTAACTTCCATCTCGGAGAGAAGCTCGCTCTTTGCCTCCCACTCACCCCTTGATACCACCTCGGTCCAGTACTTGTAGTCCAGGTATTCATCCCTTATTCGTTCTATAGAGACCACATCCGACCCGGTACCCATCATGCCGGTACCGTCAAACAGCATGGCTGGCCTTGAAGCCTTCTGTACGCCCTTTTGCCTAGAAAATCCGGGTGTGTTTACGTTATTGATGTTGTGATTTACCACATTGAGGCTTTTCTGTGCGGTAAAAAGACCTCTTACTGCAACATTAAGCCCGAAAAAAGCTCCCCTCATATCATCACCTTCCTGCCAGTCCTGTTCTTTCTATCATGGTCTCCATCATCTTGTCTATCACATTTATCGCCCTTGAGGCTGCATTGTATGCAAACTTGTACTTCATCATGTTTGCCATTTCCTCATCCATGGATACCCCTGCTATGGATTTTCTGTGCTGGTCTGCGGCAAAAACAAGCCCCTTCTGGTTGGAGGATATCCTTTCCGCATCCGATGCACTGAAACCGGTTTCAAGTATTATTGACCTGTAATAGTCATCAGTGCCCACCTGGCCGGTCTGGTCGGTCAGCACATGCTCAGACCTAAGGTTTGAAATAGCCCGTGCAATGGTGTTGTCGCCTGAAGCCCCGCTTGCTGATGCAGTTATATTGCTTAGGTTTGTCAGGTTGTCGTTAAGCTTGAGGTTACCCATTTCCAGCGGGTATTCCGTATTGACCGCCTCGAAGAAGTCCTGGCCGGTCGAAGGAGGACTCCCCAGCGTACAGCCGCTCCTGTGAAGGTGGTTTACTTCTCTTACAAGTATGTTTATCAGTGCATTAAGCCTTTTTTTAATGTGTGATACTATGTTCAGCGAGGGCTGTACAACACTCATTTTCATATTTATATTGTCATTGGTTTCAGCACCCATGGAAGTCATAACCGAAGCGTACTCTGCAGGCGGTGTACCAATGTCATACAGGCAGCCTCCCGTCTCACCGGTTATGACATCCCAGCCCGGTTCTCCGCCGGGATCTCCTGACGAATAGAATGTGGTGTCGGTCACAACAGCAG
>CAYYGK010000123.1:0-7287 GCA_964471145.1 uncultured Eubacteriales bacterium
AGGAAGAACTGGAGCAGTGAAATTATCTGCTCAAACAGGTCTGCTTCCGCAGCCCTCTCATAGCCTGATACTATTGGCAGAAGAGGATTAAGCCTTGAGAGAATGCACAACAGCAGCATAAGGGCCGCCATATATGCAGCAAGAAAGGGTTTCTTCATAATGGCAGCCAGTGCCTGAGGCATAACCCTCATCTACCCGCCCCTTTCATTGTAAGGCTGATCCTTGCTCTTTCAGTATCAACACTCAGTACCCTTACCCTTACTATATCCCCGGTATTCACAATATCCATAGGATCCTTTACATAACTGTCGCTAAGCTCCGAAATATGAACCAGTCCGTCAACATGCACCCCTATATCAACAAATGCACCGAAATCAGCCACGTTCCTTACCGTTCCGGTAAGCTCCATCCCTGCCCGGAGGTCTTCAGGTTCCATTACATCTTTCCTGAACACCGGCCCTGGAAGCTCATCTCTTGAGTCCCTGCCTGGTTTTTTCAGCTCCTTTAAAATGTCCGTAAGTGTGGGCACCCCTGCACCTGTTTTTACGGCAAGTTCATCAATGCTCTTTTTTTCCATCCTGTCATCAATATCTGCAAACCCGCTTCCGCAGTTCTTAAAATCATCATAACCCAGCTCCCCAAGCAGTTTCCTTGCTGCATCATAGGATTCCGGGTGTACCGATGTGTTGTCCAGCAGGTTTTCACCTCCAGCGATGCGCAGAAAGCCTGCACACTGCTCAAAAGTCCGGCTGCCAAGGTTCTTTACACCTGCAAGTTGCTGCCTGCTGCTGAACCTGCCGTTTTTCTCCCTGTATTCCACTATCTTCTTTGCCATGCTCCCGCTGATACCGGATACATAGGAAAGCAGCGATGGGGATGCGGTATTAAGATCAACCCCTACACTGTTTACACAGTCCTCAACCACATTAAAAAGCGCTTTTCCCAGGCTTTTTTTGTTCATGTCATGCTGATACAATCCTACACCTATGGATTTAGGGTCAACTTTTACAAGCTCGGCAAGAGGGTCCTGCAGCCTCCTGGCAATGGAAACCGCACTCCTTAGCGACACATCAAATTCAGGAAATTCCTCCGCTCCCAGCTTTGATGCGGAATAAACCGATGCACCGGCCTCACTTACCACCAGGTAATAGATCTCTGTGTCCAGCTCTCTTATCATATCGGCAACAAAGACCTCGGATTCCCTGGAAGCCGTGCCGTTTCCTATAGAGATTATATCTACGCCGTGCTTTTGTATAAGGCGGGTGAGAATTCTTTTAGACTCATCTATCCTGTTCTGCGGCGGTGTGGGATATATAACTGCGGTATCCAGCACCTTTCCGGTATCATCCACTACCGCAATCTTGCAGCCCGTCCTGTAGGCAGGGTCAAGCCCCATCACCACCCTCCCCTTGACCGGAGGCTGCAGCAGCAGGTGCCTGAGGTTCTCAGCAAAGACCTTTACGGCCCTTTCGGAAGCCATCTCCTTAAGGTCTCCCCTCACCTCATTGTCAACAGACGGCAGTATAAGTCTTTCATACGCTTCGTCAGCAGCAGACACCAGGTATTTTGCCGCAGCGCTGTCAGGCTTTTTGACATGTCTTTCCCTTATTACTTTCCTGATTTTGTCATGAGGAACCTCTATCTTTATGTTCAGAAAGCCTTCCCTCTCCCCCCTGAATATAGCAAGAAGCCGATGGGGAGCAGCCCCCAATATCCTCTCCCTGAAGTCGTAATACATCCTGTATACCGAGTCCCTGTCTTGTACAGCAGTGGTGTATATCACACCTTCCTTCTTAAATACCTTTCTTATGGCCTTCCTCAGATATGCATCATCCGAAATTCTTTCAGCAATAATATCCATGGCCCCGGCAAGAGCATCCTCAGCTGTTTTTACTCCCTTTTTAAAATCTGCAGATTCAGCCGCTTTATGCTGTATTTCTTCTTCTGTGAGAGCTTCCTCAAACAAAAAGTCTGCAAGCGGTTCAAGCCCCTTTTCCCTTGCAGTTGATGCTCTTGTTCTGCGCTTTGGCTTAAACGGTCGGTATATGTCCTCTACCTCCCTCAGTGTCACCGCTCTCTCAATACTGCTTTTCACATCATTATCAAGGCCTCCCTGCTCCTCAATGAGCCTGGCTACATCCTTTTTTCTTTCCTCCAGGTTTCTTAAGTACTTCAGCCTGTCATGCAGCTTCCTTAGCACCTGGTCATCAATACCGCCGGTCTTCTCTTTCCTGTACCTGGCTATAAACGGGATTGTATTCCCTTCGTCTATCAGCTCTATGATACTGTCCGCATGTCCCCTCTTTATCCCGAATTCATTTACAAGCTGCCTGGCAATATCAGTCATACTTTTGCAACACACCGCCTTTAAATATTCCTGCCGTTTTGGGCAAGCAGATTCTTAACCTCTGAAAGCGCAGGCATGGAAGGTATCGCACCCCTGCGTGTAACACTTACAGACGCAACAGCATTGGCGAAAAGCACTGCCTGCTGCGTATACAGGGTGATATGCCAGCCCGGCTTTTGAGCTGGCTGGGCTGTCATGAAATACAGGAACCCCCCGATAAAGGCATCACCCGCACCTGTTGTATCAACAACCCTGCCACTGTCCATGGCAGGTGCACTCCCGGTGGCATTGCCTGTCCTGTAAAAGCATCCCTCCGCTCCCATTGTAACAAGTATGGTTGGGATTGCATGCCTGTTATAAATTGAAAGGGTTCCCTGCTCCGGGTCTTTCTCTCCCGTAATAAACCCCAATTCCTCTTTGGAGATTTTCAGTACGTCCACGCTGTCAAGTACCGATACAATCATGCTTCTGGCCTGCTCAAGGTCTTTCCACAGAAGGGGCCTTAAGTTGGGGTCATAGGAGATAACACATCCGCTCTTTTCAGCAATGTCAAGTGCATGCAGCGTAGCTGACCGTACGGGTTCATCGGTCAGCGAAAGCGACCCGAAATGGAACACCCTCGAGCTTTCTATCAGTTTGCCGTCAACCTCACCCTTTTCCAGTGTGGTATCCGCACCCGGGTTCCTGTAAAAACTGAAAGACCTGTCGCCATTATCATCTATCTGCACAAATGCCAGTGTTGTATTATATTTTTTGCTGTATCTCAGCCCGCTTACACCGACACCGTTATCCTTAAGTGTGCGTGACAGAAACTCTCCGAACATGTCCTTACCGATTTTCCCGATAAACGATGTTACTCCCCCAAGCCTTGCAATACATACGGCAACGTTGGCGGGAGCTCCTCCTGGGTTCTGCTCAAAAAGCATCATATCATGCTCCGACCGGCCTGCAGCGGTAAAATCAATCAGATACTCTCCAAAAGCTGTTACATCCATCATGTTCCTCACCCTTATACAATATCTTTAAAATTATTCTTAATGGTTTCTGCCCTGTCTATGACCTTATTTAATGAAACCCCGTCCTGTAACATCCCGTAAAATTCTGCAAGCATGTTTTCAAAGCTTCCGTCTTCTATAGAAGAAAACTCCCTTGCCGCTTTCCTTATGCCATTCCGCATTACAACCTTTCGGACAGATTCAGCCGATTCGTCTCCTTCAGGTTCAAACATATAGCCCGCCGCCGCCCCCGCTGCAATATATACAGGGGTTATGCCGTGCTTTGCACAAAGGGCTGCAGCACCTGCAATCCTGTCCCGGCGGGAAAGTTTCCTTACAGGGTCTTTCCCTACCCTTGCTACGGTATCTCCCAGCAGTCTGTTGCCGAACCTGTAAAGCAGGTCATCCGCATGGTCAACCAGTCCCTTCACTTCCACGCCATGCTCTGCATGCAGTGCAAGAGCCGATTCCAGCAGCGCCCTCAGTGCCACAACCTTTATTGCTGTGTCTCCTGCTGCCTCCCATATGTATTTGTATCCCTTGAGAAAGCCCAGATATGCAGTGGTTGCATGGGCCATGTTGTGCATAAAAAGCTTTCTCTGTATGTAGAACTCGAACGGCGAGAACGGAATCATATTCTGTATATCGGGTATCTCTCCCTTGAATGCATCCCTGTCAACAGGAAGCCGGTCATATGGTTCCACCCATACCCTCAACGGGTTGCCCTCCTTCATCTTATCGGTCATTACAGGAACCATCCTCCCGATTGATGCCTCTACAAGCCCGGTCCTCTGCCTGAAAAGCTCCATTTCTTCTTCATCCAGCTCTTTCTCTATCAGCTGTGCCAGGTACAGGTTTGCATCGAGTTTATTTTCGCATATTATAATGTTAAGCGGCTTTGTGTTGCCTGTTTTCCACCTTTCCCTGAGGCCTTCAGCAATAGGTTGTGCTATGTGCGGAAGCACCTTTACCCCCACCGCCGTAGCCATTATGTCGGCCTGGGCTATCTCACGTGCTACCGCACCCGGGTCCCTGCCGTCAACCCCTCTCACATTTTCAACAACAACTTCCTTAGTTCCTTCCCGTGATACAACCCTTACCGGGTATTGCCTTTCACTGTTGAGGCAATCAAGTACCATCTTGTCTATGTCCACAAACACCACTTCATATCCCGACCTTGCAAATAAAAGTCCTATAAAGCCTCTCCCTATATTGCCTGCACCATACATGACAGCTTTTCTGTCCGTAACCATTATATAATCATCCTTTTGGTTTTTATAGAATATTAATCTTCTACTCTGATAATATCTGTATCAGTGAAAACATCCGCCTCATCCCTGCTCTTTGTTGAAAACTCCGATACAACCGCCCCTTCAGGTCCCGCCTGGAACCAGTGCAATGTATCGGGCGCCAGCGTATACTGGTCTCCGGGTTTTAGCACCACCTCATGGAACACGGTATACTTATCACCCTTCTTTCCGGGCGGTTCACACTTTGGACTTGCAGCCGGCTCGCCGGGGACATAAAGGCATACCTCCCCCCATCTGCAGCGGAATGTCTCTTCCTTGCCAGGTTCGCAATCCACAGGAGGATGCCTGTGCTCCGGACATGTCTGTCCCGGAAATATGACCAGTTCCTTGGCACAGCACCTGTCAGTATTTACGTATACCACAATTTCAAGCCCCTCTTTTTCAAGCCTGCCAAGCCCGAAATCCGCCACCTCTATCTCTTCCTTCTCTTTTTCAGTTATAACAATACCTGCCCTGTCCAGGTATTCAATAGTCCTCTGAGCAGCCTTTGTGTATTCTGTTCCAGTAATCATCAAAAGCCCCCTCTCTTATTTCATAATTGTATAATATCACAACACGCTGATATATTCAGCAGCTTCACCTATGTTTTCAAACACAAAATCCGGCTTTACATCTGAATTCTCAATGTCTTTCCTTTTTGTTTCTCCCGTAAGCACCAGTATGCTTGCAACCCGGTTTTTAACACCCATGGCAATATCTGTGTACATCCTGTCCCCTATCACTGCCATGTCTTTCGTGTCATGCCCTGTTATTGATTTTATCATCTCCAGCGTTTCAGCAAAGGGCTTCCCAAGATAACGGGGTTTTTTGCCCGTTGAAGCGGTTATCAAAGCACAGATTGAACCGCAGTCGGGTATGAAACCGTCCTCAGTTGGACAGTTAAGGTCCATATGTGTTGCCAGAAAAAGCGCCCCGTCCCTTATGTACATGCATGCGTCCCTTACCTTTTCATATGTGAGCGTGAGGTCAAAGCTTGCCACAACGATATCAGGGTCTAAAGAAGTGATATCAATACCTCTTTCAATAAAGGATTCTTTAAGTTCAGGGGTTCCCAGGAGGAAAACACTGCTGCCGGGATGTCTTTCATTGAGGAACCGGGCCGTTACATCACCCGAAGTGACAACACTGCCCTGTTTTACCTTAAAGCCCATTCTTCCCAGCTTGTCCTGATAGTGCAGCGATGTCCTGGAAGCGTTGTTTGTAAAGAACACATAATCCCTTCCCGTTCTTTCCAGCCCCTCGATAAAGTCCTTTGCCCCCGGCAGTATCCTGTTGCCAAGATAGATGGTGCCGTCCATGTCCAGTATGAACAGCTTTTTCTGTGTCAGGTCATGCATGATATCTACCCCCGTATATTATTTGTTTTAGGCGTATCCCACGCCGGTATGAATATTCTTGCACATACCTGCGGGAAGAGCCGCACAATACCACAACAGCCATGCATGCAATTGCCAGGCTTACTTTTTCCTCTTTTTTATAATATTGCCGGAAAACAATGTGCATTATACCATTTAAATATTCCTTCCGTAGAAGATTTCAAGCATTTCGTTCTTAAGTCTCTGCTTTATCTTCCTGCGCTGCCTTGACGAGAACTCCTTCCTGTCGGTTCCAAACAGGTAGTTGTCAAGATCAAATTCCTTTAGCAGCATCTTGGTGTGGAATATGTTTTCCTGGTACACATTCACATCAATCATCTGGTATTTGTTTCGTATCTCACCTGGTATATAGTTTTGAATGGAATTAATCTTGTGGTCCATGAAAAGCTTATTGCCCTGCATATCCCTTGTAAAACCCCTCACCCTGTAGTCAATTATAACAATATCGGAATCAAAACTCCTTATAAGGTAGTTTAGGGCCTTAAGGGGCGAGATGTGCCCGCACGTGGAAACATCAATATCAGCCCGGAACGTGCTGATACCTTCATCAGGATGGCTTTCAGGATAGGTGTGAACCGTAATGTGGCTTTTGTCCAGGTGTCCAACTATCCCGTCAGGAAGCGGTCCGGGAGACTCTCCCCCATTGCTTACAACTTCCCCGTCAATTATCTTTTCTTCGGATATGAGAATTGCAACACTTGCACCCTGCGGGTCGTAATCCTGCTTTGCGATGTTTAATACGTTTGCCCCGATTATCTTTGCAACATCTGTGAGTATATTTGTAAGTCTTTCAGCATTGTACTGTTCATCAATATATTCTATATAGCCTTTTCTGTTCTCAATATTCCTTGCGTAACATATGTCATATATGTTGAAACTTAAGGCCTTGGTCAGGTTATTGAATCCATACAGTTTTATTTTTCCATCAGGAGGCCTGTCCCTCATTTCCAGCTCCCTTCAAGTAAATTTATTGATTATATATTACTACTTGAAAAAACCAAAATCAATACTTATTTTAGGGAGTATCATTATTTTTATTCATTTTGTTTTCACAGTATATTCCTTCCTGAGTTCAATTGCTCTTTCCCTGTATTTATTCCTGCGCTTTTCTGACAGCAAATGGTTCCTTATAAGGTCGCTTACCTCGTCTAAAGACCTTAATGTCTTCGGTTTCTTTTCGGTCACCTTCAGAAGATGGTATCCATACCTGGTCTTCAAAGGACCACTTACATCCCCTGGCTCAAGCTGGAATACAGCAT
>CAYYGK010000123.1:7297-8012 GCA_964471145.1 uncultured Eubacteriales bacterium
GTATCCTCCTTGGTTATAAACCCCAGGTCTCCTCCCTTGCTTTTGGAAGGGCATATCGAATATTTCTTTGCAGCCTCTGAAAAAAACAGCCCTCCCTTTATCTCCTTCAAAGCCTTCCTTGCATTTATCTCGCTGTTGAAAAGTATATGGCTTACCCTGACTCCCTCAGGAACCACAAAGGTCTCCTTGTTCTCCTTATAGTAATCCGCTACTTCATCATCGCTTACTGTTGCATCATCCACATAAGTGTTTATGGCATACTGCTTTAAAAGGGATACCTTTACCTTTTCAAGCTCCTCAAGATACCCTTCCTCTTCTTCAAGGCCGCTGTTAACCGCATCCAGATAGAACAGTTCCCTGTTAATAAGCTCATTTACTACTTTCTTCCTTCCATCCTCATTGTTGAGTTCTTCGGCAGTCTTCTCATCCATGGATTTTATAAACTTATCAACATCCTCTTCTGTAATCCTTCTGGTTCCTACCGTTGCTTTTACCTTACTCTTATCCATATAGCCCTTCCCCCTTTTAATACACACATGATAACATTAAAAACAATTCATGTCCAATATCCCTACCATTGACACAGACACTCAAGTCCTGTAATATATTCTTGTCAGAAAAATGCGTGGAGAGATGGCTGAGCTGGTCTAAGGCGCACGACTGGAAATCGTGTGTACGTTAATAGCGTACCGAGGGTTCGAATCCCTCTCTCTCC
>CAYYGK010000124.1:0-7999 GCA_964471145.1 uncultured Eubacteriales bacterium
CAGCATGATGGAAGATTGCTCGGAGAGCCTGGAAAACCAGTTATTATCACACTTAAAATCATATCAGATACACTTGAGCTGTTCAGCCGGAATTCACTTTATGCATGCCAGGAGGATATAAACAGGGGATTCATTACAATCGAGGGCGGTCACAGGGTAGGTATTGCCGGAAAGGCTGTACTGTCAGGTGGAAGCATAAAGAGCATAAAAGAAATATCAGGTCTTAACATCAGGATTGCAAAAGAAGTAACAGGATGCAGTAAAAAAACAGCAGCATATATCATCGATAAAGAGAGCATATGCAATACCCTTATTGTTTCTCCTCCTCAATGCGGAAAGACCACAATGCTAAGAGACCTTGCAAGGGCATTGAGCAATGGAGATTACCAAACAGGAGTGGATGTAGGAATAGTAGATGAAAGGTCTGAAATAGCGGCGGTAAGAAGTGGGATTCCCCAGTTCGATGTAGGTCTGAGGACAGATGTGCTGGATGCATGCCCAAAGGCTGAAGGAATGATGATGCTTATAAGGTCGATGTCACCTGATGTTGTCATTACAGATGAGATAGGAAATAATGGTGATGCGGACAGTATCATGAAGGTACTGAATGCCGGTGTAAAAATCATAACCAGTGTTCATGGTTACAGCGTTTCGGAAATGAAAACAAGGCAGGAAGTGCAGGAACTTATCAGGAGAAAGACCTTCGACAGGTATGTTGTGTTGAGCAGGAATAAAGGACCGGGTACACTTGAGGAAGTATATGACGGCAAAAACATGAAAACCCTTTTCAGGAGGGCTCAAAATGTTTCTTAAGATTACAGGGAGTCTTATAGTACTTGTGGCATGTACTATGGGAGGATTTGCATTTGCGTATGGCTTTTCCAGGAGACCAAAAGAATTAAGATACCTGCAAAATATGCTGTGCATATTTGAGAACGAGGTCAGATACCTGTCAAGTCCGGTTATAGAAGCCTTCGAAAGAATTGCGTCAAAGAATTCAAGCAATGTATCGCTGTTTTTTGCTGAAACCGCATCGCTGCTAAGAAACAGCCCGGGGCTTTCTGCAAGTGAAGCATGGAGCAGGGCGGTAAAAAACAACAGCGGCAGGACAGCCCTTGACAGTAATGACACGGACATACTCGAGGGGTTTGGGAGAACGCTGGGGAGTTCTGATATGGAGGGTCAGCTAAACAGCATAAGGCTTACGGTGAAACGGATTAAGGAGCAGGAAAGGCAAGCAGAATCAAAAAGGCTTAAGAGTGAGGCAATGTACAGGAAACTGGGCATTCTGCTGGGTCTGGCAATTGTAGTGGTATTGTTTTAGGCAAAGTAACCAGAGGGTGGGGAACAAGAAAAATGGGTGTAGATTTGATTTTCAGAATAGCTGCAATAGGGATTCTTGTATCAGTGCTCAATGCCGTCCTTAACAAGTCAGGCAGAGAAGAACAAGCCATGATGACAAGCCTGGCCGGACTTATAGTGGTCCTGATGATGATCATAAAAGAGATAGTAAAACTGTTTGAAGAGGTAAAGACCATATTTCAATTTTAGGACTGGATGATTTGTTTTGGGTATTTTACAGATAACTGCGATCGGGCTACTGGCAACCGTTCTTATAGTTATATTGAAAACCTGGAAACCGGAAGCTGCAGTAAGTGTAAGCATAATAACAGGCGTTGTAATTTTCATGGTACTGGCGGGAAAGCTTGCAGCTGTTATAGAACTGCTGGGTGAATACGCCCAAAAGGCACAAATAGATACACTGTATGTGGGTGTGCTTTTGAAGATAATCGGTATAGCATACATAGCTGAATTTGGAGCAGAGCTTTGCAGGGATGCGGGAGAAACAGCTGTTGCCTCAAAGATAGAACTTGCAGGCAAGGTGATTATCATGGTACTTGCAGTACCGATTGTAACATCAGTGCTCGATTTGATTATAGGCATCATGCCATAAGCTGTTTGTGTTGCAACATAAATCCCTGGCAGGCATATTAAATGTCAGGGGGCGGTGCGGAGGAGTATAGCATGGACAAGCGTAAAAAATTTCGGAATGTTAAAAGATGTATAATTATTGCTGCAGTTGTCCTTCTTGTATTGACACTCGGCGGAAAAGCCTATGCAGGACAGGGTAATACAATAGACAAGTTAATTGATAACAGCGCAGGTTCTCATGAAGCAAAGAGTATTGGTAAACAGGTTGACAAATATGGTGGGGACGGGCTTGAAGAGATACTGGGCGATTATGATCCGGAGGATATAGTAGGGGATATTGCAAAGGGAAATGTTCAGCAAGGGTTTTCAGCAATAGCTGCAAGGGTCGGGGATATATTCCTTGGCGAATTACGCAAGAATATGGGATTGCTGCTCAGGGTCATGGTCATTGTTATACTGTGTGCGGTTCTTGAGAGGCTAAGAGGAGCATTTTTAAAAGAAAGTACTGGAGAAATTGCCTTCTTTGTATCATACATTATTCTTGTGTCGGTACTCATGGTGAGTTTTAAGGAGATATCGATGATGGGAATAAGAATAATTGATCAGATGGTTGATTTTATGTATGCAACATCGCCTATACTTATCACCCTGCTGGTATCAGGAGGAAACATAGCGGCAGGAAGCATTGTACAGCCAATAGTTATACTGGTAGTTGAGGTAGCGGCAACCATGATGAAGAATGTATTGATACCACTGGTGATGATTGCAACTGTTGCTGCAGTCATTGACAATATATCGGAAAAGATAAAAATCAGCAGGATAGCAGTGTTTTTAAGAAAACTGTGCACATGGAGTATAGGCATCATACTTACGGTTTTTGCGACCATCATAGCAATACAGGGTTCCGTAAGCGCTGTTGCAGATGGCATTGCAGGAAAATCAGTCAAGTTCGTCATAGGTGCTGTGCCGGTAGTTGGAAGCTACCTGTCAGAAGCTGCTGATACGGTAATAGGATGCACCCTTCTTGTTAAGAATGCGGCAGGAATAGCAGCTATGATGGGAGTAATCGGGATTTGTATCCTGCCAATAATGAAAATTGGGTCTATGGTTCTGATGTACAGATTTGCGGGTATATTGACAGAACCGGTATCAGACAAAAGAATAAGCAGGCTGTTTGATGAAATGGGCAAGTCACTGGTTATGGTGTTTGCAATTGTTGTGTCTGTATCAGTAATGTTTATTATTACCATAACTGCGATAATAGGCGCAAGCAACATTTCTGCGATGATAAGATAGGGGGAGGGAAAGATGGTAGATTTCATCAAGAACTGGATGCTTAATATAGTAACGCTTGTGTTGTTTTTCCTGCTTGTGGAGATCATGCTTCCAACAGGAAATACAAGGAAAATTGTTAACCTGGTTGCAGGTTTCATACTCCTGATTGCAATCATCAGGCCTGTTACTCATGTGCTGGGAAACGATATCAAACTGAGTGAGACCTACCATTCGGACAGTTCGTTCCTGGACAGGACTGAGATAATGGAAAGAAGTGATGAACTGGAAGAAAAGCAGATGGAGCAGGTAGTGGAACTATACAGGACAAAACTTATAAGCAGGATAGAGGCAGAGGCATGCAGGATAGAAGGGGTAAACGGTGCATTGGCTGATGTAATCATTAATGAAGACTATGAATCGGGAGAATTCGGGCATGTAAAAAGGGTATACCTGGAACTGATGACTGGAAGGGCGGAAGATATTCAAACAATTGAAGTTGAAAGGATAAACACAAAAGATGCCGGACCAACCGCCACGCCTCATGCTTTCCCGGTACTGATAAGTGAAGCTAAAAACAGGATGAGCAGGATAACGGATGTAAATAAGGATGATGTTGTTGTTTCTGTCAGGCAGTAAACAGGAGGGGTACGGATGGGAATTTTAAAAACGGCTTTTGATAGAATAAAGGAATGGGCGGAAGGCAAGGGACGTAAAAAGCTTGTTGAAAACTGTATCATAATGGTTATAATTGGTATAATCCTGATAATTGCTGCAGGACCGCTGCTTGGCACGGGGAAAAAAAGCAGTATTGAAAAGGTAAGAGAAAGAACAGAGGAAATCGGTACAAATGGCAGTTCCACACAGATAGCAGAAACACTTGAGAGAAAGATGGAAGCCATCCTTTCAAACATGCATGGAGCAGGAAAAGTGGAAATAATGATTACTTTCTATTCAAGTGAGGAAATTGTCCCGGCGTATGACCTTGACAAGAGAAGCAGCAATACTGAGGAAACTGACTCGGAGGGTGGAAAAAGGATTGTTGACGAAAGCGACTACAAGTCCTCAATAGTTTATGAGGACGGTATCCAGGGAAAGCAGCCGGTTGTATTAAAGAAAATTAACCCTCAGATAATGGGTGTGATCGTAGTAGCTGACGGGGCAAAAGAAGCAAAGGTCAAGGAAAAACTGGGGAGAGCAGTCAGTGTATTGCTGGATATACCAAGGCATAAGGTTCAGGTGTTTGATAGAAAAAAGTAAAAAACATTAATAACCTGAAAAAAACCGAATATACATAAATATAGGCAAAAGCTTCTGAGAATATTTTTTGGAGGGTTTGGGATGATGGTTTTTAGAAGAAAACAGATTGTGGTTCTGGCACTTGTATCAATGATAGTTATAGCTGGATACCTGCAATACAGCTATAAGAAAAACAGCAATTCAAATTTTGCTGAGCAGGATAAGAAACCCGGAGAGGCTGTTTATGTAGACAGCAGTGAATTTACAGTAGAAGACAAGGAGTCTATACTTGAGTTTACCAACAGTGGGGATGTAAGTGCCTCTGCAAAGGCCGAGGATTATTTCGCACAGGCAAAACTTGACAGGGAGATTACCCGCAGCAGGGATACCGATGCATACAGGGACATAATCGACAATCCCAATGTAACAGACAGCATGAAGTCAGAGGCATACGACACTATGATGGCCTTAATAAAGAATACAGACCGTGAGATGAGAATAGAAACACTGATAAAAGAAAGAGGATTTGACGATGTCATAGCCCTGCTTGGAGAAGACGGCAGCATAGATGTGATAGTCAAAACATCAAGCCTTACAGATGCAAAGGTAGCTCAGATTGCTGATGTTGTTACACGGCAGGCCAATGTAGAGATGAGCCAGGTTCATATTAAGAACATGTATTAAAACCTGTCAAAATATCCAAACAAAGCCTTTCGCAACAGATGTGTGTGCGGACAGGCTTTGTTCATGCAATTGAAATATATTATTTCCCGGCTAATCGTTTATCAACTTCATCCAGGCTGCGATCAATGCCGTTTAAGTTTTTGTAAATGTTATCAAATTTATTAATGAATTCTGCATACATTTCAGTAAGCAAATCAAAGCTCTTATCTTCCATTGTAATGCGTTCCCTTAAGCATAAGGTTATCTTTAGCCAGCTTGCCTGTCAAATTTGATGATTTGTTTCTTGTTATATGGTATAATATTTTTGTGAAATGCGGGCAGGGAGGAGATTTTTTGGAACAGAAGAATCAGGAAGTAGTAAATGATATTGGGACCATCCGCATAACTGATGAAGTGGTAGCAATAATAGCGGGTATTGCAGCAATGGAAGTTGACGGGGTAGTGAATATGAGCGGCGGGTTTGCAGGAGGCATATCTGAGATGCTCGGGAGGAAAAACCTGTCCAAGGGTGTAAGAGTTGAGGTTGGTGAAAAAAATGCAAAGGTAGATATATACATAACAGTGGAATATGGATGCAGAATACCCGAAGTGGCCTGGAGCATACAGGAGAAGGTAAAAAAGTCTGTTGAATCTATGACAGGTCTGCAGGTATTAGAGGTAAACATCCATATTCAGGGTGTTGAGTTTGGTAATGAAAAAGAAAAGGAGCGTAATGTTGAACAGAAGAACAAGGAGACCGATAAGAGGGAATAGGGAACGAATAAACGGGAAATACATTGAAACTAAGGAGGATATACCATGGGTTTTATATTCAGAGTGTTGCTTGTAGTATATACTTTTTGTCTTGCGGTGGTGTCTGCAGTATTTTTGATTATCACATTCGAGCACAGCATACTTGACAGTATATATTACTACCTTTCGGATACTGTTTTTAAGAATACTTATGCCACACTTATAATGCTTGCAATAGTGCTTGTGTTCTTCGTTTTGAGCGTTGTATTTTTTCTTTCAGGATTCAAGACAGGAAAGGAAAAAAAGGCTGTGACCAAGAAGACAGAGGTTGGGGAAATAAGCATATCATTGGATACTATTGAAAGCATTGCTCTTTCTGCAGCCAGGAAAATGCCCGGTATCGTCGGAACCAGGGCTTCAGTGTCCAAATTGGATAATGAAGTATCCATAACAGTAAAGACTAATGTTATACAGGATGTAAACATACCTTCACTATCTGAGCAAATGCAGAATGAAGTTAGGGAAGCAGTTGAAAGCAGTTCAGGGATAACGGTAAGAGACGTACGGATAATTATTGACAACATAAGCAATAATGATGGACACAAGGTTGGAGCAGTAATTAAACAATAGGTTTGGGCAGGAGGCAAAAATGGGGCGGAGAGCTTCCAGGGACTCAGCAATGAAGCTGCTATATCAGCTTGCAATTAAGAAAGAATACAATATGGAAGCTGTTGAAGCTCTGCTGGATGAAACCACAAACGGCAAAACTGACAAGGAATACATTGAATCTGTGACAAGGGGTGTCATTGACAGCATTAGTCACATAGATTTATATATTGAAAGGCACCTTAAGAGGTGGAAACTGGAAAGGATTTGCAAGGTTGACTTGTCTATTCTCAGACTGGCAGTTTTTGAGATACTCTTTATGGAAGATATTCCTGAAAGCGTGTCCATTAATGAGGCTATTGAACTGGCCAAAAAATACAGCTCCGATGAGTCTGCATCATATATAAACGGGGTGCTGAGCAGCATCTTAAAGAACAGGGTACAGGAATTGTAAATGAAAAAGATAGTAACGGTGTCGGAGATAAACAGCTATATAAAGAATATCCTTTCTGCCGACAGGCTTCTTACTGACATCAGTGTAAAAGGAGAAGTCTCAAATTTCAAGCACCATTATTCGGGGCATATGTACTTCACCCTTAAAGATGAGGGAGGAGTATTAAAATGTGTCATGTTCAAAAGACAGGCTTCCACTCTGAAGGTAATACCGGAAGACGGTATGAGTGTTATTGTACAAGGATATATTTCAGTATTTGAAAAAGCAGGACAGTATCAGCTTTATGCCCTGGATATAGACAGAGACGGGATAGGCAACCTGCATGCTGCATTTGAAAAACTTAAAAAAGAGCTTGAGCAAAAAGGTATGTTTGACAGGGATAAAAAAAAGGAGCTGCCGTTTCTTCCCCGGACCGTGTGTGTTGTAACATCATCAACAGGTTCGGTAATACGGGACATAATTAATGTTATAAGCAGGAGATTTCCAAACATATATTTAAGGCTTGTACCGGCTGCTGTACAGGGGCCCTCTGCAGCCGGTGAGATTGCAGAAGCTGTAAGGAGAATCAACAGCAAAAAGCTTGGCGAAGTTATAATTATAGCAAGGGGCGGAGGTTCTCTTGAAGAACTCTGGGCCTTCAATGAAAGGGTTGTTGCAGAAAGCATATATGAATCGCAAATACCGGTTGTTTCAGCCGTGGGGCATGAAACAGATTTTACTATATCGGATTTTGTGGCAGACGTGAGGGCACCGACGCCTTCAGCTGCTGCTGAGTTGGTAGTACCTGAAAAACATGCATTAAATGACAAGCTGAAAAAAATGCGGACAAGAATGAATAATGCCGGGCTGAAATCCATAAGGGAAAAAAGGGCCGGGCTTGAGCGGCTCAAGTACAGTTCTGTATTCAGACAGCCTTATAATATGGTCTACCAGCAGAGGATGAATATAGATTATCTGGTCAAGGCATTAGTCAGGACAATAAAAACAATACTGGAAAGAGAAAAAGGAAAGCTATCTGGTGTGGCAGGAAGGCTGGACGCATTAAATCCTCTAAAAACGATAGCAAGGGGATATGGAGCG
>CAYYGK010000125.1:0-7997 GCA_964471145.1 uncultured Eubacteriales bacterium
ATTTCAGTTAGAAATTAATTGCCAGAGCTTTGTTAAGAATTAAGAAAAATGAGGAGGAAGATAAGTGCAAAAATTCCAAGGCAATATTCTTATTGCACAAGGGGGAGGCCCTACTCCGGTAATAAGCGCTTCTTTAAAAGGAGTTATTGAGGAAGCAAAGAAATATCCACAGATAAATGGGATATATGGTGCAAGATATGGTGTTGAAGGATTGTTTAATGAAGAATTTATTGATTTAGAAAAAGAACCGAAGGAGATAATTGATGGTCTCGCATTTACCCCTGCAGCAGTGCTTGGTTCATGCAGAAGAAAGTTGACAGGTAAAGACTATCCTATGGTTTTAGAGATATTGAAAAAGTATAATATAAGGTACCTTTTTTACAATGGTGGGAACGACTCCATGGATACATGTGACAAAATAGCAAAAATTGCAGGTAATTATGATATCAAAGTAATTGGTGTACCAAAAACGATAGATAACGATCTTGCTTTTACAGATCATTGTCCTGGTTTTGGAAGTGCAGCAAGGTATGCAGCTATATCTGCCATGGAACTTTATAGAGATGTTGAATCTTTACCGATACATGTTTGTGTATTGGAGCTTATGGGGAGAAATGCGGGATGGATAACAGCAGCAGCTTCCCTTGCAAAAGAGGATGAAAATGATGGACCTCATCTGGTTTATCTTCCGGAGAGACCTTTTCTTGAGGAAGAATTTCTTGAGGATGTTAAGATGTGGCATGAAAAGGTTGGCGGTGTCCTTGTAGTTGTTAGTGAAGGATTAAAAGACCAGGATGGAAACCCACTGGCTGAAAGTGGTATTGTGGATGGCTTTGGACATAAAGTACCAGGAGGCGTATCTCAGCACCTGTCCAATTTAATCATCGACAAGTTAGGAATAAAGTCAAGAAGTGAAAAGCCTGGACTATTAGGAAGATGCTCAATTTCTTTACAGTCGGCAATAGACAGGGATGAGGCAATAAGAGCAGGAGAATTTGCCGTTAAGTCAGCAGTTGAAGGCAAATCCGGTTACATGGTATCCGTTAAAAGAGTATCAAACGTCCCATATAAGTCTGAAATGGCGCTTGTCCCTCTTGATGAAGTTGCAAATGTTGAAAGAAAGATGCCTGATAAATTTATTAATGAAAGAGGAAATGGTATAATGCCGGCATTTAAAGAATACTGCATGCCTTTAATTGGTGAACCATTACCCAATTACGTTAGACTTAAAAAAGTACCAGTAAAAAAAATACAAGGGAGGTTATTATGAAGCAGATTTTTATTAACTTAAAGAGATTTGATGTAAAAAAACCCTTGGGCGGAATATGCACAATCGATAATCCTGAAAAATGGATTGAATGGATTATGGATGAGTGTGTTAAAAATGAGTTGGGAAAGCTTGATAATATGGAGGTTACATTCTTCCTTCCAGAAGGCCTGGTTATACCTGCTGTCAAAAAATTGAGAAGCTTCCTGGAAGAAGACACAAAAACTATTAATGTTGGCTGCCAGGGGGTATTTAGAGAAGATGTACAACCAGGAGCTAATTTTGGAGCCTTTACCACCAATTGTCCTGCAGCAGCAGTAAAAAATTTTGGTTGTACCTGGTCTATAATTGGTCATTCGGAAGAAAGAAAAGATAAGATTGGAATTATTACTGCCTATGATAGTGAAGTGCTTAAAATTCAGGAGAAGAGAATAAATGCAAAAAGAGTAGTTGATGCTCTAATAAATAAAGAAGTATTGTGCGCACTAAAACAGGATATTAAGGTTCTTCTGTGTGTTGGCGAGACGGCTGAGGAAAAGGGTGAAGGAAATTTTGAAGTCCAAAAATCCGGAATCAGAAAGGTTTTAAAAACCCAGC
This sequence comes from uncultured Eubacteriales bacterium, assembly GCA_964471145.1. Classification (GTDB taxonomy): domain Bacteria; phylum Bacillota; class Clostridia; order Acetivibrionales; family STF1-152; genus CAYYGK01. Next base: position 1,865 of record CAYYGK010000125.1, read on the forward strand.
TTGATCTGGGTCTTGATGGCGTAAAAAGTTATACACCTCAAAACAATATTGTAATTGGTTATGAACCTATTTGGGCAATCGGACCAGGAAAGATACCACCGGCCAGAGAATACATAAGTTTTATTTCAAGATATATAAAGGAATATACGAAAGGCGAATTTGGATTTGATCCAGTTGTAGTTTACGGAGGGGGATTAAAGGAGGAGAATGCCGGGATGATATCAAGTGTCGACACAATCGGAGGAGGCCTGGTTGCACTGACCAGATTCACGGGAGAGATTGGATTCTATCCTGATGAGTTAAAGAAAATTATTGAAGAATATTTAAAGAAAGGATGATGATATGAAACTGGATTTTGAATACGGACAGGGAATGATGGCAGCAAACCTCCCAGACAATACTGATATATTTATACCTGGGGAAACCGTACATGACCCTCCATTTATTGAAAACATTGAGGAGGAGACGAGAAAATCAATTTTAAACCCCATAGGTATTCCACCCATCTCCAGGCAGGTTAAAAAAGGCTCAAAAGTAACAATTATTTTCCCTGACAGGGTGAAAGGTGGATTCCAGGACACTTCTCACAGAAAAGTTTCCATACCAATAATCATCGAAGAGTGTCTCAAAGCAGGTGTGGAGAAAAAAGATATCAAGCTGATATGCAGTAACGGATTGCATAGAAAGAATACCAAAGAAGAAATTCAATCTATTTTAGGCGACAAACTTTTCAATGACTTTTGGTGGCCTAACCAGATAGTAAACCATGACAGTGAAGATTGGAACAACTTGATTGACTTGGGGACAGATCAAATGGGTAACCCTGTCATCATGAATAAGGAAGTTTACGAGTCCGACTTGGCAGTCCTGATTGGTCATACTTTAGGCAACCCATATGGTGGGTACTCAGGAGGGTATAAACACAGTGCGACAGGGATAACACACTGGAAAAGTATAGCTTCCCACCATGCGCCTCATGTTATGCACAGAGATGACTTTACGCCTGTTTCCAGCAAGAGTCTTATGAGAACCAAATTTGATTCTATCAGCATGCATATGGAAGAAAAAATGGGTAAAAGGTTTTTTACTTGTGATGCAGTTCTCGACAGTGTTGCAAGACAAATAGGGGTATTTACAGGCTATGCAAAAGAGATCCAGCCTATTTCATGGGAGCTTGCAGACAAAAGAACTTATGTACCATGGGCAGAAAAAAAGTATGATGTTATGGTTTTTGGCATGCCTCAATTTTTCCATTACGGAAACGGGATGGGTACAAATCCTATTTTTATGCTTCAGGCAATCTCTGCAAATATTATCAGGCATAAGAGAATAATGAGTGACTATTGTGTAGTGATTTGTTCTTCTATTTGTAATGGGTATTTCCATGATGAAGAGTTTCCTTCCTATAGAGAAACATATGAGTTGTTTCAAAAGGATTATCATAATATACTCCCCGACATGGCAGAGCATGGAGAATATTTTGCTATGAATAAGGATTATATTGATGCATACAGATATAACTATGCATATCACCCATACCATGCTTTTTCTATGATTTCCTGTGGTCATATTGCAGAAATGCACACAAGTGCAATATATATTGCAGGTGCATATGAGCCTGGCTTTGCAAGGGGAATGGGAATGAAGACAAGAGCTACCTTTGAAGAGGCACTGAAGGATGCAAGCAAATATGTGGGGCATAAACCCAATATACTTGCACTGCCTAAAACTTTTAAACTGGCATCTGTTCATCTGGGAATGAAAGAGTAGAATTAATGATAAAGCCCGGGTCCAAAAAGTAAAATGCATATGGGGTTGAATGAATGAGTAATAGCAATGCAATAGGAAATTCAAAAATGAGAGAAGCACACAGATGTACTGTTTTAAACTATATCAGAGTTCATGGGCCTGTATCCAGGACTCAAATATGTAAAAAAACCGGTATATCAAAGCCCACTGTAACAAGGGTGATAGAGGAACTTGTTTGTCAGGATATAATCAGGGAAATCGGACAGGGAGAGTCATCAGTTGGAAGAAAGCCTGTCTATATTGAAATTAATCCTAAGGCATTATACTGCATTGGAGTAAACATATCAAGATACAGTTTAAAAGTTGCTGTTGTTGATTTTGCAATGAATGTGGTCAGCAGCATGATAACTTCTATTAAAGGCATTAAAAGACCTGACTTTTTCACAAAAACAGTGGCTGACTCTATTAATCAACTGATACTTGACTCGGGTATAGACAGACATAAAATAATAGGCATTGGAATTGGTGTTCCCGGAATTGTTGATTACAGGACGGGTATCATTCTGGACTTTGCTACTATTCACAACCTGATGGATATTCCATTGAAAAAAAGTCTTGAAGAAATGCTGGGACTTAAAGTGTTAGTTGACAACAATGCAAATACCAGGGCGTTGGGAGAGTACTGGTATGGATATGGTTCAGGGTTTAAAGACATTATATTTGTAATTTGCAGTGAGGGGGTTGGAAGCGGCGTTATATCAAATGGTAATATTCTAAGGGGTAAGAACAACGTCGTGGGAGAACTTGGGCATATGACGGTCAACCTTGACGGGAAAAGATGTGTCTGTGGCAAGATTGGGTGCGTGGAAACTTATTGTTCCACAGAGGCTTTAGAAGAAGTTTTTAAAGATGAAATTAAGAAAGGAAAGGTCACAGGGCTTACCCAAAAAGCAGATGGCGACATTGACAAGATAAACTATAAGCATATATGTGTATCTGCTATGGAAGGAGATGAGATGTGCAAAGAGCTTTTGGAAGCGTCTGCGTGCATATTAAGCGCTGGCCTTTCCAACCTTGTAGGCATACTGAATCCGGAGATGATTATTCTATCAGGAGATCTGTTTGACAGTTATGATCCATTTTTTGAAATGGTTGAGAAGATGACATATAGCAGGATATTCAGTTCGTTAGCGCAGGAGGTAGTTTTTAAAAGAAGGAAAGTTAAAGACAGCCTTTATGAAATTGGTGCGGCTACACTTGTATATAAGCAATATTTTAAAAATTAAGAGAGGAAGATGAATTATGCCAATCATACCGTTAAGACCATTGCTAGAAGCAGCTTATCAATATGGATTTGCGCATGGTGCATTTAATGTAAATGCTGTAGCTCAGGCGCAGGCTGTTATTGAGGTACATGCAATGTTTCGCTCAGCAGCTATATTGCAAGGAGCAGACCTTGCGAATGCTTTTATGGGTGGGAATGCAGACTTTATGCATGGCACCCTGGAAGATAAAAAAACAGGTGCAAAAAGAATAGCTGACGCTGTGAAAAAGTTTGGTGAAAACGCTTTAATACCTATCGTAATGCATCTTGATCATGGTAAGGATTATGAATCTGTAAAAGCAGCTATAGACGGTGGATATACTTCTGTTATGATTGATGGGTCACACCTGCCATTTGACCAGAATGTTGAGCTAACCCGTGAAGTTGTTAAATATGCTCATGCGTGTGGCGTTACTGTTGAAGGAGAGCTTGGTGTTCTTGCAGGGGTAGAGGACGATGTTTTCTCAGAAAAATCAACTTACACCAATCCAATGAAGGTGTGTGAGTTTTTCAAGAACACTTCAGTGGACTGCCTAGCCATTTCCTATGGTACCAGGCACGGTGCAGTTAAAGGTAAGAATACTAAGATCCGAAAGGAAATCGCTATTGCTTGTATGGAAAACTTAAAACATGAAGGTATTTTTGGTGTTTTGGTATCTCATGGTTCATCAACTGTGCCTCAGTATATCGTCGAAGAAATAAATGCTTTAGGAGGTAAAATACAGAATGCACATGGTATACCTGTAGAGCAATTAAAATCGGTTATTCCTTTTGGAGTAGGGAAAATAAATGTTGATACCGATATCAGGCTTGCTGTGACCAGGAATATAAGAGAGTACTTTATGAATAATCCTGAGAAGAAGACGAGTCATTCAATTGGTCCTGTATGGCAGCTTATGGAGCAAAAAACTGAGCAGTTTGACCCAAGGGTATATTTACCGCCTGTAATGGATATTTTGATAACAGGGAAGAATACGGATGATTCGGGTGTTATTGACATTACCGATTGTATTAGAAGAGGAGTTAAAGAGGTCGTTGGAACACTGATTGTAGAATTTGGTTCAGTAGGTTATGCTTCAAAAATTGAACAGGTTTCGCTTGAACAAATGGCTCAAAGATACAAAACAGTATAATCTAGAGAGAGATAGGGAGGTGTTTTTTATTGTTATCGTTTGATTACTCAAATGTTTTGGGATATGTACAGGAATCACAGATAGAGGAGTTTGTTGACGAAAATATAGACCTTATAAAGAATATTTTAAGTCCTGATAAAAAAAGCGGTAATGATTTAGGGTGGATCAACATTGGCGAAAATACAGATGAGGAGCTTTTGACTATAATTAAGAATAAAGCTTTAGAAATCAGAGAACACGCTGAATTTTTTGTACTTATAGGAGTTGGAGGTTCAAATCAAGGCGCCAGAGCAGTCATTGAGTCTATTGGTGACAGCAGAGTCAAGTTGATTTATGCTGGTAATAACCTTTCTCCCAATTATCTTAACAGCATAATGGGACAGATTGAGGGCAAGTCTGTTTATGTGAATGTTATTGCTAAGAATTTTGCAACACTGGAGCCAGGAATAACCTTCAGGGTAATAAGAAGATATATGGAAAATATATATGGCCAAGAGGAAGCAGGAAAGAGAATTATTGCAACAGGTTCCTTAAATAATAGTACACTTGAGATATTGGGCAAAAAAAAGGGGTATACCCTTTTGCCATTTCCCCTTGATGTTGGGGGAAGGTTTTCTGTATTGACTGCAGTTGGACTTATGCCAATAGCAGTATCAGGAGTAGACATTGATGAACTGCTTAAGGGCGCCAGGGAGATGAAGCGTTTTATACTATCAGGAAGTATTATGTCAAATCCTGCTGTTCAATATGCTGCCATAAGAAACCTTCTTCTTAAAAAAGGCTTTAGTATTGAGATAATGGCTTATTTTGAACCGATGATGGCTTTTTTCTCAAAGTGGTGGGTACAGCTTTTTGGTGAGAGTGAAGGGAAAAATTTAAATGGTATATTTCCAACAGCATGTTCATTTTCGGAAGACCTTCATTCATTAGGTCAGTATATACAAGAAGGCAAAAGAATAATTATTGAAACCTTTATTAATCTACTTGACCAGGGCAGTTCATTTATGATACCAAATGAGCTTCAAGATATTGATGCGTTTTCCTACATTCAGGGTAAGGATTTTGCATACTTAAATAAAACTGCATATGAAGCGACAATCAAGGCCCATGTAGAAGGTGGAGTCCCCTGTATGGTATTAAATGTACCCAGGATTAACGCGTATTACTTTGGACAGTTATTCTTTTTCTATGCGTACGCTTGTTACTTTTCTGCATCCTTTTTGGGGGTGAATCCTTTTAATCAGCCCGGCGTTGAGAAATATAAAACAAATATGTCTGAATTTTTGTCATAATACGGTAATAATACTATATCCTCTTGCAGGGGGAGATGAAATGCCGGCAAAGACTATCATGTAAGAATAACCTCGCTATATTCAGTCTTTACGGCATGAGTGAAATAGTACATATTTGTGTATAAAATTTTAATATTTATATTTACAGCTTACTATTATAATTATACACAAGAATTTTTTTAGCGGAGTTGTAGGACGGATCGAGTATTAGGGAGGTTAATAATGAAAAATATTGGTTTAAACCCTTTTAAGAGTAAAAGAGAAGATGGTCTTATAACGCTTGAGGCAGGTGCAACACTGGTTTCAAGGATTTTAAACAAAAGCTTTGGCATACCTTATGGGAGCAAGACAGCCACTGTTGAGGTTCCTGAATTATTGTTTAATTTAAATCCTGATTTAATAGGTTCTTATCTTGGAGGTATTTTTGACGGGGATGGAAATTATAATGAAGCAGTGCAAAGGTCTGGCAGTAAGGTGAGAAGAATCCTTTTTGTCACTGCTTCAAAATGTTTTGCAAAAGGCATTCAGAAATTATTATTGCGTCTGGGGATATTGTCAAAATTTTATAGGGATGATTCTAAAGAAACTAGTTTCCTAAAAAATAAGAAAGTGACATTTTCAAAACCTTCCTTTTC
>CAYYGK010000126.1:0-7979 GCA_964471145.1 uncultured Eubacteriales bacterium
AACGGCAGGATTACGTATGCTGGAGATGCGATGGCAGTATGCCGGTCAAACCTGTGGCTGAGAACGGCAGAGAGGGTGCTGCTGAAAACAGGTCAGTTCCACGCAGATACTTTTGATGAGCTTTTTGAAGGGACAAAGGCTGTTTCCTGGCACAAATGGATACCCGGGGACGGTGAATTTCCGGTTGAGGTAAATTCTGTGAACTCAAAGCTGGCAAGCATTCCTGACTGCCAGTCAATCATAAAAAAAGCTGTAGTTGAAAGCCTGAAAAAGAAATACAGGCGTCAATGGTTTGATGAAAGCGGCCAAAAGTATAAAATTACTGCGATGATTCTTAAAGACTGGGTGACTTTTGGTATAGACACTACAGGTACAGGACTGCACAAGAGAGGTTACAGGATTCTTAATGCGCCTGCACCGCTAAAAGAGACACTTGCATCCGCACTTCTGATGATAAGCCGATGGAATAGAGAAAGAGTTCTGGTGGATCCTTTTTGTGGTTCCGGAACAATACCTGTTGAAGCTGCACTTATTGCAAAAAACATTGCTCCCGGTATCAATCGGACTTTCGTATCTGAGAAGTGGCCGGCAATTGACGCCTCACTCTGGGAAAAAGCCAGGTCGGAGGCGGCTGACAGTATTATTAAAAAAACTGCTCTTCGAATAAGGGGTTCCGATATTGATGAAAAAGCCATAAGTATGGCCCGCCATCATGCATCCCGTGCAGGGGTGGAAGAGGATATTCATTTGCAGACAATGCCGGTTAGCGGTTTGAGTTCAAGATACAAATATGGATTCATAATATGCAATCCACCTTATGGAGAGAGAATAGGAGAATTAAGGGAAGTTGAAGCCCTCTACAGGAACATGGGGCAAACCTTTGACAGGCTTGATACCTGGTCTTTGTATATACTGTCTTCACATAAAGGTTTTGAGAGGCTGTTTGGCAGGAAAGCAGACAAAAAAAGAAAGCTCTACAACGGGAAGATCGTATGCAACTATTACCAGTTCTTTGGTCCCAGGCCCTGCAAAAAGCAGCATGAAAACTAAAGCTTATTGACACAAATTTCAATGATTTCTTCTACACATTGACAATTGTATAGTGGGGGGTTATTCTTATATAGAAGTCTTTATGGATGGTAAAACATTATGATATGGACTTATGTAAGGAGATGGCTATGAAACTTAAAATTGAGAGGTCAGAGGTATCCGGAAACATTGTGGTACCCGGTTCAAAATCACATACAATACGAGCGCTATTTATTGCAAGTCTTGCTGAAGGTTATTCACAGATATATGCTCCTTTGATTTCAGAAGACACTATGGCTGCTGCAGATGCATTGAGACAGTTCGGAGCAGAGATAGAAGCTGTTGGTAAGGGGATCAGAGTTAAAGGATTTGGAGCAAAGCCTATGATTCCCTCAGATGTTATTGATGTTAAGAATTCCGGAACTACTCTCAGGTTTGCTGTTTCTGTAGCAGCACTTTCAGACGGCTGGACTGTTTTCACGGGAGACAGACAGTTAAGGAACAGGCCCATGAGCCCATTACTTGAGGCTTTAAACAATTTGGGGGCAAATGCTTTTTCCACCAGAGGAAACGGGAGGGCTCCAGTTGTTGCACGCGGAGTAATGAAGGGCGGTGTAACAGAGCTGGATGCAGTTACGTCACAATACCTTTCATCACTGCTTATTGCTGCTCCGATGCTTGAAGAGGATACGGAAATTGAAGTTATAAGGCTTAATGAAGTGCCATATGTTGAAATGACAATTAAATGGCTTGAGGATACAGGAATAGAATTGACAAATGAAGGTCTGAAACGCTTTTGCATAAAGGGAGGGCAGCGGTACATGACTTTTAGCAGCACTATCCCTGGTGATTTTTCCTCCGCTACTTTTTTTGCCGTTCTTTCAGCGATTTCAGGATGCGCACTTGAACTGGAGAACCTTGACATGAACGATACCCAGGGGGACAGGAAGGTTTTTAGTCTGCTTGAGGAGATGGAGGCAGATGTTAAATATGGACATAATTCAATTACTGTAAAGGGAGGTTGTCTGAAGGGAATTGATGCAGACCTTAATTCAATTCCTGACGCACTACCCGCCCTGGCTGTTGCGGGATGCTTTGCGAATGGCAGAACCAGGCTTTACAACGTACCGCAGGCACGTTTTAAGGAGACCGACAGAATAGCGGTAATGTGTAAGGAATTGCGAAGAATGGGTGCGAATATTGAGGAGTTAAGTGACGGACTGATAATAGAAAAAAGTGAGTTGACAGGCTGTACGGTTGACAGCCATGGAGATCACAGAATCGCAATGGCTCTGGCTGTTGCAGCATTAAACTGCAGAGGGAAAACGGTTATGGAAGGAGCTGAAGCTGTAAGCATAACATTTCCTCAGTTCTTTGAATTGCTCAAGGAGAATGGTGCCGCTTTAGAACTGCAAAAAAGCAGATGATGCGGTATGAAAAGAAGTTTTTACATTATTTTATTTATATTGGTTGGGGGCATGCGAAATGGGACAGGGCATTAAGACTCTTATTGCCGACGATAATCCTGAGTTTTCTGTTTCTCTGAAACAAAAACTCAGCAGCTATGAGGATATTATGGTAGCAGGCATTTGTACAAACGGAACAGAGACACTTGAGACAATAAAAGTAATGAAGCCTGATGTTGTACTACTTGACATAATAATGCCTGGCATAGACGGATTATGCGTACTTGAAAGAGCTGCATCGGAAGAATTGTTTAGAAGTGTGTGTTTTATTGTGGTAACTGCTGCCAGACAGGATAGTATAATCAGAAAAGCGCTAAGACTGGGGGCTGCTTATTATGTAGTAAAACCCTTTATTGTCGATATACTGGCAAGAAGGATAAGACAGATGGTTGAGGGAAGGAAGAACGACAGCGAGAGTTTGTGCAGAAACAACTGGTACTGGCTTGAACAGGAACTGCTTGAAACCGGTGAGAATATTGATATCATGATTACAAAGGTAATAAAGAAAATGGGTATACTGCCTAACATTACAGGTTATCACTACCTGCGCAAAGCAATTCTACATGCTATAGGAAATGATGGTGTGACTGGAAGCATTACAAACAGGGTTTATCCTTCAATTGCAGAGAGTTTTGGTACTACCTCCAGGAAGGTTGAACGCTCAATAAGAAATGCCATCAAGTTTTCATGGGACAGGGGTAATAATGAGATGAGAATGCTTTTTGCAAAAAAACCTACAAATTCCGAATTTATCTGCACAACAGCAGAATGGATAAGAGTTTCCAAGTATTAAAGTGAAAACAGATAAAGCCCTTTACATATAACGTATGTAAGGGGCTTTGTAAAAAGATTTACCAGGGTTACCCATTAACTTTGGCCTTAAGATTCTTGCCTGCTTTGAATACAGGCGCCTTTGAAGCAGGAATGATTATTTCCTCTTTGGTCTGCGGATTTCTCCCTTTCCTGGAGGCCCTGTCCCTGACTTCAAATGTGCCAAAACCTACCAGCACAACCTTTTCCCCGCTTGAAAGAGCATCTTCTACTGAAGAGACAAATGCATTCAGCGCAGCTTCACAATTCTTTTTACTCAGGCCTGACTTTGCAGCTAATGAGCTAATTAATTCGGTTTTGTTCATTATACTTAAAACCTCCTGTATCTGGAATTCGACACCATTTTATAATGAAAATCGCATGAAGTCAAGGGTTTAGCTGCGATTTGGGTCTATTTGAGCATGTAATTAAAAAAAATGTTAAGTTTCATCAAAAAAACATTTAAAACTGCGGTATTACCATAATCTCAACATCTCCTGCACGGCGCATCAAGGAGGTTTTTAAATTATTACGGCTTTTTTCTGAAGGTGACTGTCCGAGAACCAGGCATTCTATAGAATTATCTTTTGCATACCTGATAATGGCGCCTGCAGTATCATCTGATTTCAGTACTGTGAGTTCTGCACCTGCAGATTTTGATATTTCAAAGAGGTATTGGAGTGCTTCGCCTTCGTTTTTTTTATTGAAGAATGACCAGCCTTCCCTGGAGACATGGATAACATGAAGATTGCCGCTGCACATCTGTGCGGCTTTTCTTATGAGCCTTTCACATGCTTTTTGTTTTGTTACGCAAACAAGAATGCTTCGATACCTTTTCATTTTTACATCTCCCTGTTCAGTATACTCCCTTCCGGTTGATTTTTTATTCTGCTTATATTATCATTTTACTTGTTATATTTTATTTGTCAAAAGGATGTGTACTCAATTGAGGGATATTCATTGTAGTGATATAGCAGATGCGGTAGCAGAGCTTTGCATAGAAGCTAACTATTTGCTTGATGACGGTATCCTTGATGCTATCACCCGGGCAATTCAACTGGAGGAATCAGAAACCGGCAGAGAAATACTTGAGTGTATTCTTAATAATGCTCAAATTGCCCGTCAAAAGCAGATGCCACTGTGCCAGGATACAGGCATGGCCGTGGTTTTTATTGATCTGGGACAGGATTTACATATTATAGGCGGGAAGGTTTATGATGCGGTAAACGAAGGGATAAGAAAAGGCTATGAACAGGGTTTTCTGAGAAAATCAGTTGTGAACGGACCTTTTACCAGGGTGAACACAAAGAATAATACACCCGCAGTAATACACTTTGATGTGGTTGAAGGTGACCGAATGAAAATAACCGTTGTACCCAAGGGGTTTGGAAGTGAAAACAAAAGCGCACTTAAGATGTTCAACCCTTTGGATGGTATTGAAGAGGTTAAGGATTTTGTTGTCAGAACAGTCAGGGATGCAGGGCCTGACCCCTGTCCACCCATAATAGTGGGAGTAGGTATAGGGGGGACTATGGAAAAGGCTGCAATACTTGCTAAAAAGGCATTATTAAAAAAACCTGCAAAATGCTGCAGTGATGATGAGACAGCAAGGCTTGAAAAGGAACTGCTTGAGCGCATAAATGATCTCGGTATTGGGCCTGCAGGGCTTGGAGGAAGGATAACGGCCCTTGCAGTCAACATTAACATGTTTCCTACACATATTGCAGGCTTGCCGGTTGCTGTAAACATAAATTGCCATGCTGTAAGGCATGCTGAAAGGGTGCTTTAGCATATGGCACAGGGAGGGATATAATGGTTAAAATCATAAATACTCCACTCAGCCCGGATATTGTTAAAGAACTAAGGGCAGGGCAGAGGGTACTGATAAACGGTGCTGTTTATACCGCAAGGGATGCAGCCCATAAAAGATTTGCAGAAGCAATTGAAAGCGGAGTACAGCTTCCTGTAAACCTTGCGGGACAGGTAATATATTATGCAGGTCCATGTCCTGCAAAACCGGGAAGTGTTATTGGCTCCTGCGGTCCTACTACCAGCGGCAGAATGGATAAATATACGCCGGCCCTTATTAGTCGAGGACTTGCCGGAATGATAGGCAAGGGCTCAAGAAGCAGCGAAGTAATCAGTGCTATGAAAGAGTTTGGAGCTGTGTATTTTGGAGCTGTAGGAGGTGCCGGGGCACTTATTGCACAGAGAATAAAAAGCCAGGAGGTCATAGCCTTTCCCGAGCTTGGTACAGAAGCAGTCAGAAAGCTTATGGTCAAGGATTTTCCTGCTGTTGTTGTTATTGACACATACGGTACTGACATGTATATTGAGGGAAGGGAAAAGTACAGGAAGGACTTGCATAATGGAAAGGTTATGGTATAATCTACTTTGCCGGAGATATAATAGTTAAATAACAGGGAGGAAACAAAATGGCAACAATAACAAAAGACATGATAATATCTGAAGTGCTTGAGAAGGACAAGGGTACCGCACCTATTTTCTTTAAAAATGGCATGCACTGTCTGGGCTGCCCTTCAGCATCAGGTGAAAGCATAGCCGATGCCTGTGCAGTGCATGGAATAGACTCTGACAGGCTGATAAACGAACTCAATGAATATTTTGACAATAAACATAAATCCTGAAGTTTACCTGTCCAAGCAATGACCGCAGATAATGACCATTCTATGCAAAAGTATGGGGGGATTGACATGGCTGTAAGAATAGTTGTAGGAACACAGTGGGGAGATGAAGGAAAGGGCAAGTATATTGATATACTTGCCGTAGATTCAGATATAGTTGCAAGATACTCAGGAGGCAATAATGCGGGACACACCATAGTGGTAAAAGGGGAAAGGTATGCAATGCACCTTGTGCCTTCGGGAATACTTCACAAAGGGAAAAAATGTATTATAGGTAATGGTGTGGTAATAGACCCATCTGTCCTTATTAAAGAAATATGTACTCTGAACGAAAAAGGGATAAGCACGAAAAACCTGCTTATAAGCGACAGGGCCCATGTTGTCATGCCCTATCACAGGCTGCTTGATGAACTCCAGGAGAGATTCAGGGGAAGCAATTCGCTGGGAACAACAAAGAGAGGAATAGGACCTGCATATTCCGACAAGGCTGAACGTTCGGGTATCAGGATGTGCGACTTTATTGACACGGATGTGTTTGAGGAAAAGGTCAGGTCCAATCTTGAAATAAAAAACAGGATTATTGAACAGGTATACGGAGGAAAGGGTTTTGATGCTGATTCAATAGTAAAAGAGTATTCCTCCTATGCAAAAAGGCTCAAGCCCCACGTAACAGATGTAAATGCATACATGTTTGAAGCAATGGAAGAGGGTAAGAATATCCTGTTTGAAGGGGCACAGGCCAATTATCTTGACATTGATTTCGGTACCTACCCCTATGTGACATCTTCAAATCCGATCGCCGGAGGTGTATGCACAGGTGCTGGAATAGGACCTACCTATATTGATGAGATATATGGGGTTATGAAGGCGTATACTACAAGAGTGGGTTCGGGACCCTTTCCTACTGAGCAGGACAATGCTACCGGTGATAAAATCAGGGAGTTGGGTCATGAATATGGAACAACCACAGGCAGACCAAGAAGATGCGGATGGCTTGACCTGGTTATGATACGTTATGCAGCAAGGATTAATGGGCTTACCGGTCTGGCGGTGAACCATGTAGATACCATAGGAAAGCTTGAAAGTATTAGAATATGCAAGGCATATCGCAGGAACGGAACTGAGATTAAACACATACCGGCATCTTTAAAAGAGCTTGCGGAATGCAAACCCGTGTATGAGGATTTCAAGGGATGGGATGACGTCTCAGGTATAAGGGAATACAGTCAGCTACCTGAAAATGCCAAAATATATATTGAGAGAATAGAACAGCTTGCAGGAGTGCCTGTAAGATATATAGGTGTGGGTAGCGGCAGGGAGCAAACAATAGCAAAGACTGAGTAAGACTAAAAAACTGTTGACAGAACAAGAATTACTGTGTAGTATATATTATCGTGCGGCAGGTTTCTGCCGCATATTTATGGGCCATTAGCTCAGTCGGTAGAGCACTTGACTTTTAATCAAGGTGTCACAGGTTCGATTCCTGTATGGCTCACCACAATCCTGTGTATATCTTCTTCTTCTGATGGCAATAATAACGGCAAAGGGAGTGTTTTTTGCATGAAAAACAGACTGGGTCAGGTATCTCTGGCAGAACTGAACGAAGAAGAGCTTCAAAAGATTAAGAAACTGGAGAAAGAAATGAACGACAGGTTCTATCTTATTGCATTTGAAAAGGAATAATTAGTATTGTATGTTATTCAATCCAGCTCTGGTATGCTTTCAACAGCATATGGTGTTTCCTGATAAACATAGTAATTGATCCAATTAATATAGAGAAGGTTTGCGTGGCTTCTCCATTTAACTAAGGGCGGTCTTGAAATATCATTATCAGGAAAGTAGTTTTCGGGCAAATTCGTATCAAGTCCATTTTTTGTATCCCTTTCGTACTCATGTTTGAGAGTCAATGCGTCATACTCGGGATGCCCTGTAGCAAAAATCTGCCTGCCGCTCTTTGTAGCAATCAAATACACCCCAGCCTGTGATGATGCTGACAAAACTTCCAATGAAGGTATTTTTGAAATATCCT
>CAYYGK010000127.1:0-7941 GCA_964471145.1 uncultured Eubacteriales bacterium
CATCCGCTGTAGTAATATGATACGAACCAAGGGTATGGCAGGCCAGTACAAGATGCTCACTCACATCAGGAGGTGGTTCATTAAAGCATTTTTCTAAAGCAAGGCTCTTTTCAAATTCCATGTCTGCCGAAGGTATTGGAAACCGAACTGATTTGTGTATGCCTCTCTTGTATGCCGCAACTTCCACATGCCAGAGAAAACATCCTGCTACATGATGAGCCTTTGCGTTGTGAAGGCTGGGAAAACTTTCGTTTTCAGGTTCGAGTGCCTCTATGTATTTTGAGTATACTTCCGATGCGTTCTTATGGAAGGAGTCTTCATCTATTTTATACCAGTCGGTCTGTTCTCCTTCAAGCCTTGCAATGGAGAGACGGCAGGCGTACTGGAGGGGATTAAGCTTTATGGCCTTTTGCAGCAGTTTCATTGCTTCATTATGTAAATGCCTTCTTCTACCTGCCCTTATTTCAGCTTCATCAAGGTAGATAAGTGCAAGCTTATGAAGAGAGAAGGTGTGCTCAGGCCATGCACCACATGCCTTCTCTAACTGCCCGGCAGCATCGTCCATTTTGTCAAGTACGTCATAAAGGAAACAGCCATAAGAGTTCCTTATCACTGCCTCAAGCTGATTTTCTTCAGACGGTGTTTTTTTAATGAGTGTCTCATAGTATTTTATGGTTCTCTCAAAACGCCTGTCAGCCTTCCGGCTTTCACCTGTATCTTTCAGTCTCTTACCGATGTACTGTGAGAATCTGGCACATGTGAGCTCAGCCTGCAGCACATTCTTCAATGAAATGCTCTTATGTCTTACAAGTTTTTTAATTATTCGGAAGATCTTAAGAGCTTGCGCAGCATCTGCGCCGCTTTTCATCAGAGCTTCCAGCTTTGTCTTATGGCTTACAATATCGTCCGGGTCAATATCAGTTATATAGTCCAGCTCCCTTAAGGCATCATTGTATTTGTGCTTCCTGATGCAGAGAGTTGCCAGGGAGTGTCTTGCGTAAAGGTTACTTTCACAGAGTTCTATCGCCTTTTTGTAACTGCTCTGGGCCTCATTCCAGTGCACTCTCCCCAGAGAATAATAGTTTCGTCCGTTATAAAACATAATCGTTGACTTTGCATTTTCAATACCTGGAGGATAACTTTTGTCAGGTAGCTCAAGGATACGGCTGTTAATTTCAAGTGACTCCCTGTAAAGGCTGTAGTCATGCAGCGCTCTTGTAAACGGCAGCAGCAGCCCGTATATGAATCTCCGGTACCTCCTTTTATATGCCAGGCTTTTAACCAGAGGGTACAGATTCTTTAGTTTACGCTCAAGTGTACTGTCATCCGGGTCCATTAATGAGAGCATGTTGCTCTGGCAGTAAATGACCTTGTTTTCTTCGGTAACACAGTTTCTTTTTAATCGGGTCAGCGCTTTCCTTATTCTTCTTTTATTCATAATACTGATGCCCTTTTTTTGCATAGCGGCAAGCTCAACCACAAACCAGGAATGAGAGGGGAGTGAAAACTGTGCGATGCTTGACAGTACATTGATTATTAACTGCTGGGATTCACTCATTTTAGAAATTTCTTGTTCCCAGTACATTTCATATTCCTGTTTAAATTCTTTCAGGTCAGGTTCTTCAAGGATACTTTTATTACCACAGTTTTTTCTCTTTAAAAAATTTGCGAGCCTGCGGAGGTTTTCACCGCATGTAGATGCAAATCCCTCTGCAAGCCCGTCACTTATCTGCAGACCAGCATGAGCGGCAAGTCTTTTAGCAAAGCATACCTTTTCATCCTGCGTCAGTTCCTTAAGCTCAATAACCTTGAATTCATTAAGTGTTTTTGAGGCTGAGCCTGATGCTTCATCCTTAAGCTTTTCAAATTCTTCTGTAGTTATTGTGACAATGAACTTGCTCAATGTACACTCTCTCCTGAAAAAACCTATTGTCTCATGAAGGCGTTTTGCTACACTGTCAAGCCTTTTATCAGTTTCATCCTCATCAGGTTTTATCCTTCTTCCGGTCTTCAGGTCATCAATAAAAACTATAATATTCCGCTGTACATTGCTTTGTTTAAGGTATTGAGGCTTCTCAACAGTAAGAGGTGAGTAATATATGTTTTTTTCATCAGGGCCGGCTACCAGGATTTTGTTTTGCTTACTTATCATTTCGAGGGCCTCGCGGGTTTTTCCGGTCCCTTCATGACTGTGTATAAGTATCAGCGGTTCTATGGGGAGGCTGTTTCTTTCGATGAATTTCTCCAGGTGCTGACCTTTAAAGATATTCTCAAACAGGTCCTTTTCTGATACATTGTTAAATGGAGAAAGCCCCCTGGTTTTGTAGATGGATTTTTCTTTTCTTGAACGGACTATACCCCACAACAAACCTGCTGTAGCTAATATAATGGCTGTTACATTAAAGAATATATCAAGGTTTTCATAGGCAGTAAACTGTCTGAAGAAACCTGAAAGAATGTTTTTTATATCTTGAAAATCTATGACCCCGGTACACATCCTTTCTATAACTTGGTTCTATCTGTGTATAGTATATAACCATATGGCATAAAGTGTCAACGCAAATTGCTCCTTCAGATAATTGTAAAGAGGAGTATTCTTAAGGGAATATAGCGGGCTTGATCTCCAAGGGTCAAAGGTCTTTTAATATTAATGCTGCAATGGCATTTCAAAAAAACCTTTTTAAGGCATATGGCATGAAATGGCTTCATGAAATCGCCGTGCTTAGCTTTGCAAAAGGTATTGATTTTTAAAAGGATATCTGATAGCATTGTTATTAAATAAAAACATAGTCTTCAGGGCAGGGTGAAATTCCCGACCGGCGGTAAGGCGTATATGCGCAGAGCCCGCGAGCGAAAGCTGACCCGGTGTGATTCCGGGGCCGACAGTAGAGTCTGGATGAGAGAAGATGGCACAGGTTAGATTATAAGCCCCTGGAGATGATCCGGGGGCTTTGCTTATACAGCCGTATGCCATCCTCCAAAAAACGAAGGGGGTATTTAGCATGAAGATTGATGTAAACAGAATGGTTAAGATGGGCGTTTTATCTGCACTTGCAACAGTACTTATGCTGGTGGTAAGGTTTCCTATCATACCGGCGGCAAACTTTTTGGAGTATGAGCCTGCAGATGCGGTAATGCTTCTGGCGGCATTTATGTACGGACCGCTGGCAGGTCTTGTTGTTACGTTTGTGGTATCTTTCATACAGGCGGTAACCGTAAGTGCCGGCAGTGGATGGGTAGGTTTTGTGATGCACGTAATAGCTTCAGGTACTCTTGTGGTCGTTGCAGGAACAATTTACAAGCACTTTCGCACACTTGCCGGGGCGGCAGTGGGGCTTGCTGCAGGTTCTCTTTGCATGACTGCGGTGATGGTTCCTGCAAATCTTTTCTTTACAGTCCGCTTCTACGGAATTCCGCATGAAGTGGTTAAAGGGCTGCTCTGGACTGGCATTATACCTTTTAATATTATAAAGTCACTGACCAATTCAATCATTGTGCTGCTTGTCTACAAGCCGCTGAGTGTTTTTCTTAAAGGGCACCTCAATGTTTCCCGCAGGGGATGAGGAGCTGTAATACGGGGGCTGTGAGCCCCCTTCAGTTTTTTAGATTTTTAAAAAATAAGTGGTTGCAACAAGTATCAGCGGAAACACAAGCAGTATGTAAAGAAGAGTTGTTGTAATGAAGGATGCAGTTGCTATATGAATATTCAGCCTGTGTATCTTGCTGGTGATTACAGCGTTTATTGCAGTGGGGGACATGGAAAGAATCACTACGGTGGCAAGTGCTGCTCTGCTCTCTATCAGCAGATATGCAGGCAGGAAAATCAGTATAGGGGTTGCAACAAACTTAATCAGCGCAAAATCAAATATATTTCTCCAGTAGCCCTTTATTTTGTTAAAATCAAGCGCATAGCCTATCGGCAGCAGAGCACACCATGCAATTGTGTGGACTGAAATGTCAAAGGCTGCCTTGAAGGCAGGCGGCCGTGCTATGCCTGATGCATTCAGGAAGAGGCCTGCAGCAATACCAAGAGTAGGAAGCTGGTTCTTGTTAAGCAGAAGCGCTTTTAAAGAAGGCCTGGAAGATTTTCTGCCTTTGTGGCTTTCATAGTACCGCTGTGCCATGGGAAAACAGAACATGAAAACGATAATGCTTGCAAACAGCATTGTCAGCCTGCAATAGGCATAACCCTGCTCTCCCAGAATTATAAACACGGTGAGACTTCCGACAACGCCCCTGTTTGAGAGCATGTTGGAAAGAATATAACCTCCCCTGTCAAGAGGCGAGGTATACTTGCTGCGTGCAGCAAAAAACCCTATCAGTCCCGGTACAAGCTGCATTGCAACTCCCAATACCGGCAGCCAGATAAGCTCTGTATTAAGTGTAAGGATCCAGAAACTGAGCATGCCCGAAAGAGGGAAAAGGAACAGTATATTGATTGTAATAAGCCGGTCGAGGTTTATATTCCTATGCTTAAATTTCTTCTTAAGCAGGTAGCCTGCAGCAAGCGGCAGTATAAGGTCGGTAAAAAAGTAAAGGGCTTTGAGTGTTGTATCCATTATTTATGCAGTCTGTCTCCCCGTGATTATTTGTATTTGTATATTTTCGCACAGTTAAATTATGCCGTCAAGATTTAAACCAGGTTCTTAAGGTGCTTTTTCAAAAGCTCCTTGAAAACTGATATGGCTGTAACCCGGGCAAGTATCAATACTGCCGTAAGGATGTCACATTCATTGATTACAAAGCCCAGTGCCGCTCCTGCTGCAGGAGGGTGTTCGGTATTTGCTGATTTCTATCCTGTTCCTTTAAATCTGTTGTACCGGACATCAAGGCGCTCTCTGTCCGGCCATTTGTTTTTGTCCCGGGGCAGCAGCAGTTTCTGGTCCTGAAGGCCCTGAATGCCATACTTGAGCATAGGCCCGTCGGTTTCGTGCAGAACATCCTCTCTCACCTTGATTTGATAATCGGGAGTAATCCCTATTATATCCGAATCAAATGCGGCATGGTGGATTTTGCACAGGGACAGGCCATTGATTACAAGCGGCTGGCCGGTTTCTTCGGTGTCAGCAATGATGTGCGCAGCATCAAGAAGCTGCAGATGCCTCAGCCTGCATAAAGCACATTGTTCCTTATAAGCCTGCAGTACTCTTTCCCTGAACGACCTCTGATGCATTCGTGTTCTTACCGCCGATGTTATGTATCTGCGCCTTTCGTTCTCAGGGTTCTCTTCAGCAGACATGTGTATCTTATTCTTTAAGGTTTTTAGGTCATCAGCAGCTACAGTAAAATACAATGAAGAAGGGTTATCTCCCACTATGAAGACCGGCCATACTGCAAGATACTTTCCCTTAACAATTCCAAAAAAGTATATAAGAGGAACCTGGTATTCAAGTGCTTTTCTAAGACCTTTATTTACCGGGTGGTAAGGGTCGGTACCCATATAGCTGTACCTGATGTATTCACCCGAAAATGAGTCGCTGTAGGGACTGTTTACAGTTGTGGTTATGGACAGAGGTATAGACTCGAGGGCTTTGGGTTTCCATATGCCCTGGGGGCCTACAAGTGTGATACGCTGTTCATTGAGATAGAATCCTTTTATCAGCAGTTCTCTGGGAAACACATCACCAAAAACAGATGTCTGCTCCTCCAGCCATTTAAATGCTGCCATTCTAATATGTTCGTCCATGGCATTATTCTACTATTTTCAATTAAAACATGCAACAAGGTAAAAACCCGGCAGCACTTAAAATGCTGCCGGGAGATTTTTTTAGCTGTTTAAGATGCTCATTGCTTCTTCACGGTATGAATCCATTATATATGGTATCCCTGTTACACGTGCACACTCATCGGTAAGGGACATGAGATCTCTTCTGGATATTGAGTCAATACTGAAACAGCGGGCGCCGGCCATAAGCTGCTGAAGGCCTACCTTGATTTTGTCGGCAAAGCTGTATACCCCAATGGCACCCAGGGGTATGTTGTCAATTTCGGACGCACCTACTATGTCCCTGACATTCTCATAGCATACAAATATCTCTTGTGCAGTTGAACCATACGCACTTACGGTTTTAGGAAGACATTTTTCGCCCAGCCAGTTTTCAATATTCTTTCCAACCATGCCGGGTATCATAAGGGCCCTGCCCATGCATACAGCCTTGACATAAGGTGCCCCCAGCGCAAGGGCCTTGAATACACCGTCCTCCGAGCTGAATCCTCCTGCAAAGGCAATGTCGGGCACCTTCTCTCCCTTTTCATCCAGTTTTTTTGCAAATTCATATGATGCCGAATGCAGATATATTGAGGGCATTCCCCATTCCTCCATCATCCTCCATGGGCTCATGCCTGTACCTCCTGAAGCACCGTCTATTGTAAGCAGATCTATACCGGCTTTTGCAGACCACTTGATGGCCATTGCAAGTTCTCTTAATCCGTAGGCTCCTGTTTTGAGGGTAATTTTTCTAAAGCCCAGTTTCCTAAGCCTTTCAACTTCTGCAAGAAATGCTTCTTCTTCAATAAAGCCCAGGCGGCTGTGACGCTCAAATTCCTTTATGGACCTGTCCCTGAAAGCCATTTGATTCACAGGAAGCGAAGGGTCGGGGGTTACTATATATCCTCTTTTCTGCAGTTCAAGGGCTCTTTCAAGAGAATCCACCTTTATCTCTCCGCCGATACACTTGGCACCCTGACCCCACTTTAATTCAATTGTATTAATACTATGCCTGTCAAGAATATATTCTGCAACGCCAAATCTGGTGTCCTCCACATTCATTTGTATCAGCATCTCGCCGCTGCCATTATGATACCGCCTGTAGGATTCAATCCTTCTATCCATTTCCGGAGATTTCTTTATCTTGTTGCTGCTGTCAAGTTCAAGCTCCGGGTCTATACCGCATACATTTTCTCCGCATACAATTGTTATGCCCGAGATTGCGGCTCCTATTGCAAAGTGATCCCAGTTCTTTCTTGCTATTTCAGTTGAACCAAGAGCACCCGTGAATATTGGAATGTCCATTTTCACTTTTTCTTTCCAGCCGTATTCTGTTCCGGTATTTACGTCAGGAAAACGGGCGGTATCCGGCCCTGCTTCCACACCCTCCGGCAGACCTTTTGCACCCAGGGCATAGCCGTGTATATTCAGATGCGTGTAATCTACGGGATACTCCTTATCCCCTCCGGCGGTTATTTCACCAAAAGGTGCAGGATAAATCAGTTCTCTGCCCCTGAATGTGGCTCTGAATACTTCACAGTTACCCCTGCATCCGTCAATGCACCTCGAGCATATTCCACTTGCCGGCGAAATGCTTTTTGACCGGTTTGCACTTAAGGTTGCATCATTTGCGTTTGGAATCTGATAATTCATAAATCAATCCTCCCAGTTTTATTTTAATCTGATGTATATCAGTCATCAGCTATTTAAAGTCATAAGTCAGCGTTATTGCCTTTGCTATCTCCTTCATGGGAACAC
Source organism: uncultured Eubacteriales bacterium (assembly GCA_964471145.1). GTDB lineage: Bacteria > Bacillota > Clostridia > Acetivibrionales > STF1-152 > CAYYGK01. The sequence continues at coordinate 7,466 of CAYYGK010000127.1, forward strand.
CCTTTGACATGCTCTGCTTTTGCATGCGGCTGAAAGCCTCCTGTTCGGAGATTTTAAGGTTCTTCATCAAAAGGCCTTTGGCTTTTTCGACCTCTTTGCGGACTTCAAGGGCATCTTTGAGCTCCGATACCTTTTGCTCAAGCTGTTCAATACGTAAACTGTATTTGCGGAGTATATGCAGAGTGTTTCTAATAACCTTTTTGGAAAGGGGCTTTTCCATATAGATGATATTCTTCAATACGGGATGGTCGGAGATCTGCTTTTTCCCTCTGCTGTCAACAAGTACAATGCATTTGTATAAAAGCTCATTTTCAAGCTGAAAATTCTCTGAAGATATGCCATTTTTACATACATCGGCATCAAGAACAATAAAATCAGGTTGTGAATTACGGGCCTTTTTAAGGCAATCCCTGAGGTTGTCAGTTGCTGCCACTACATTAAAATCAAGGCTCTTAAGGCATGTTACAAGTTTGTTC
>CAYYGK010000128.1:0-7902 GCA_964471145.1 uncultured Eubacteriales bacterium
TATCAGCATCCACATATATGCTGCACGCATTAATTTCATTTGATACTTCCAGGTCTTCTAGCATGCCCCTTTTCCTGAATTCCTTCATTGCAATTGTTGCAATATCCATAAGGCAGATTTTTCTGCTGTCTGACCCGTAAACGTACTCTCTTGATGTTAAGTACATGTCATAAGCTTCTTTTACGGCATCGTTGCAGCCACCCTCATCTATCTGTACCGGGTCTATTGAAGTCAGAAAAGTTGTATGCCTGCAGTGGTCGGACCAGTAAGTATCCAGCACCCTTATTTCGGTAATTGTCGGATCACGTTTTTCCAGGTCCCTGAAGTAACTCCGGCAGTACAACAGGTCATCAATAGACATCGCAAGGCCAAGTTCGCCGTGAATTTTACTGAGCCCGCTCTCATCCAGCACCGTAAACCCTTTAAGTGTTTCCACCGTCTGAGGTATGATGACTTCCTCATCCAGTGTTTCTGGTTTACCCAGGCAGGCCTGACGGCTTTCAACCGGGTTTATACAGTAATCCCGTATTTTTTCAAAGTCACGGTCGGTAACAGGTCCGTACAGTATAATGACTTTTGCGGTCCTGATAACCGGCCTTTGTGATGCAGTAAGTATCTGTATGCACTGTGATGCGGAATCCGCCCTCTGGTCATACTGCCCGGGCAGGTACTCAACCGCAAACACCCGTGTGCCTTCTTCCCGCTCAATATGCTCATCGTACACCCTGTCCACAGGCGGTTCGGAAAATATGACAGCCTTTGCCCGTTCATACTCTTTTTGGGTAACACCCTGCATGTCATAGCGGTTGAGTATCCTCAAATCCTCAACACAATCCATACCAAGATTTTCCTTAAGGTCACATAAAAGGCTGTCGGCAACAATGCTGTATTCTCTTTTCTTTTCTACAAATATGCGTCTGACTTTTTTATCCAATTTGACGCTCCCCATGTTCACCTGCTTATGGCAAGCCTGGTAAGAAGCCTGTTGCTCCTTTCTATGAACTTTGTCATAGCCTCGGGTTCAAGCTGCTTGTGCGCCATTACAGCAAGGTCATATATGTGCTGGCTTATCATTTTCACATCTTCTTTTCTTCCCTTGTCGCTGCTTAAAGACAGCAGGGTTTTTATCAGGCTGTTCCTGCTGTTTAAGACAAGAGTTTCCTCGCCGGGGAACATATCGGGATTTGCATTCATTCCACCGAACATCCGGCTCATGTCCTGCATCCTCCTTGACTGTTCCGAGAGCAGCATCACTGAAGGCACATCATCTGACTTGAGGCTTTCCACCCTGAGGTTAAGCTTGTCGTTTTCCAGTGCTTTTTTAAATATGTTTTCCAGCTCTTTCCTCGAGTTTTCGTCTATTCCTTCCTTGCCTTCATCTCCTCCCTTAAGGCTGTCGGAAAGGTCGGAATCAATACGGTTGAACTTTACCTCAGTGTTCTTTGTTTCCATGAACTGTACAAAATGAGTGTCAATGAGTGAATCAAGTATGACCGCCTCCATGTCATGCTCCCTGAAAAGCCTGATGTACTGGGACTGCTGTTTCTCATCGGTAACATAGAATACCTTGTTCTCATGCTTGTCACTGTTTCTCTCAAGGTAGCCCTGAAGCGTTACATGGTCGCCTTTAGTAGTCTTGTAGACTATTATGTCACTGACCCTGTCATAGAACTTGTCCTCCCTCATACAACCATATTTCACAAATGGGTGAATGTCATCCCAGTACCTGTCATAATCCTCCCTGCTCTTTTTAAACAGCGAGGTCAGCTTGTCCGCCACCTTTTTTGTTATGTGGTTTGATATCTTGTTGACATACCCGTCATTTTGCAGAAAGCTCCTTGAAACGTTGAGTGGAAGGTCGGGACAATCCAGCGTACCCTTCAGCATAAGAAGGAATTCAGGAATGACCTCCTTTATGTTGTCCGCAACAAACACCTGGTTGTTGTACAGCTTTATCTGGCCCTCATTAGGTTCAAACTCATGCTTCAGCTTTGGAAAATACAGTATTCCCTTGAGCCTGAACGGGTAATCCATATTGAGGTGTATCCAGAAAAGCGGTTCATTAAAATCTGTAAACACCTTGTGGTAAAATTCCTTGTATTCCTCATCCTTGCAGTCTGCAGGCTTTTTCAGCCACAACGGGCTGGAATCATTGAGAGGCTTTGGCTTCTCGTCTTTTTTCTTCTCCTTGTCTTCCTTGTCTTCCTTTTTCTCAGACTCCTTCTTGCTGGATTTATCCTCAAGGTAGATCTCAAATGGCATAAAGTAACAATACTTCATCAGCACCTGGCGTGTCTTGAATTCCTCCAGGAAATCCTCGTTGTCCTTGTTTATGCTGAGTGTAACAGTTGTGCCCCGCTCCTTCCTGTCCGACTTCTCCATACGGTACTCAACACCGCCTTCGCTTGTCCACTTGACAGCTTCCGCCCCCTCCTGGTATGAAAGGGTGTCTATCTGCACTTTATCGGATACCATGAACGCAGAATAGAAGCCCAGGCCGAAGTGACCGATAATATCGTTTTTTGCATCTGTTTTATCCTTGTATTTCTCAATAAAATCCATTGCTCCGGAAAACGCAATCTGGTTTATATACTTCTTCACTTCCTCACCAGTCATGCCTATTCCGTTATCAACAAAGCTTATGGTCTTATCATCGCTGTTGATCAAAACCTTCACACAGTACTTTTCTTCCTTGTCCCCTTTAACCTCGCCAAGGCTTACAAGCCTATTATACTTGTTGATGGCATCACAGGCATTGGATATCATTTCCCTTATGAAAATGTCCCTGTCCGAATAAAGCCATTTCTTTATAATGGGCATAATGTTGTCGCTGTGTATTGATATATTGCCCTTTTCACTTTGCATATACATACCTCCCTGTTCTTAATCTTTTTTTACCCTTAATATAATAGCAACAAGGGAATAATAATGCAAGATTAGAAGCTGTCGTTCTTACTGACAATACAAAATATATGTGATTACCATGTGCCATACCCTGGCAGGCTTTACACTTTTCAGATTGTAATTTCAAAAATTATTAAGGCCTTGTATATCATTTTTCCTGGACGGCAGTAAGCTTATCCTTTAATTCCCTTTCCATGCCTTTGAGCTCTTCTTCTGCCTGCTGGCGTTTCTGCCTTCCTTCCTGCTGAATCTTTATTGTTTCCTCAATAGTATCTATAAGGGCTTTGTTAACCTTTTTAAGGGTCTCAATATCAACAATACCTCTTTCAGATTCCTTTGCGACTCCCAGTGAAGTCTGCTTGAGCATTTCAGAGTTTTTCTCAAGAAGCTCATTTGTCGTATCAGTCACTTCCTTCTGAAGCTTGAGAGCCTTTTGCTGTCTCATAAGTGTTATGGCAATTACTATCTGGTTTTTCCACAGGGGGATTGTATTCAATATAGAGCTTTGAATTTTTTCCACAAGTACCTGGTCATTGTTCTGAATTATTCTTAGCTGAGGTGCTGTCTGTATGGAAATCATCCTGCTTAGCTTGAGGTCATGCAGTTTTTTTTCAAAACGGACAATCATCTGGTTCATGTCATTTACCTTCTGGGCATCCACAGGGTCCCCTGACTGTCCCGCTTTTTTGCCAAGCTCGGGTAGTATCTTTTCCTTAAGCTCTAAAAGCTTTTGTTCACCGGCCAGAATAAAATAGTCAAGCTGCTTTAAGTAGCCCAGGTTTTTATCATACATGGTGTCCAGAAGCGTGACATCCTTTAGAAGCTGCATTTTTGCCTTGTCAAGTTCGCTGATGATTTTCTCGATTTCTACGCTGAGCTTCTGGTACCTGGCAATAAACTTCTTTGCTGCGTTTGCCAGGTGACCTATTATGGGTATTTTCGAAATAAAGCTCCTTTCTGAAAGGCTGTCCACGTCAAGGTCATTCACCTTGACCATAAGATTTGTGAGTATTTCTCCAACATATCCGGCATCCTTTGCCCTTACCTGGTCCAGTACGGAATCAGAGAAGCTGGATATTTGGCTTTGAGCACCCACACCATACTGGAGTATTGCCTGGGAGTCTGTAACATCGATTTGTGCAGCTATTTCAGTGACTTTTTGCTGTTCTTCAGGTGCCAGTTGCTCGGGCTGAGCTTCCTGGGGGAGGTTTTCAACCGGCTTCAACTGCAAACTGTCTGTATTCATCTCCATGTAATACACGCTCCTTAAAAAATATATTTATTTTGCTAATGTTCTATGGCATCCATTATTTCCATCATCACTTGTGCTCTTGGCATTTGTGTTACCCTGGTTATTTTTTCTGGCATTCCTACAACCTCAAGCACAAGGGCATCAGTGTCGTTTTCCCTGTCAACCAGCCCTGTCCTGAATCCGTGTTTTCTCCATGCAAGGTCAATGATCTCCTCATCCTGCATGGCATTTATAAGTTTTACTCCATTGTCGCTGAGAGCTATCAGCGGATGACTGCTCCAGACAGTAGGCTCGGGATAAAGAAGCGCCATTTCATCTTTTACATCTTCCCAGATTGAGGGGTATTCCATGCCGAATTCCACAAGCTGGTTTTCATAGCCTATGACAAGGGGATAGCGCTGTGTAATATACTTGTCAAAAAGGGTTCCTGACGAGTGTTCCATAAAGCCCATTTTATCGAACAGCTTCACAACATCGTCTCTAATGCCTGCAAAATCCTCCATTAAAACAATGCCATCATTTATGATATTGGCTGCAAGGCCGGAAAACATATTGCCGGAATTGGACTTGTTGGGGTCTGTGGATATGATTTTTATTCCGTTATGGAGTTCAAGCCCGATTTCTTCCCATTGTTTATCTGCCAGAATATCGTCTATGAGTTTTTTAAAACCCGTAACATAGAACACATCTTCTCTTTTTGTAACGTAACCGGCACTGACAAGTTTTTCAGCATAGTCACTCCAGCTGTACAATACAATGGGGGAATCAAAAACTATATGGCTCTTTGCAAGCTTTGTCCCCTGCTCGTTTTTGAATATCTCCAGTGCCACCTGGCTGGAAGGAAAGAGGAAGTCACCTTCTACATTTTGTTCCCTTACCATTTCAATTGAACCTGCCTTTGTATAGTCAACCACAAGGCCGTATTTTTTCCTGAGAATATCCCGGACTTCTTCATCTTTTAGAAATCCTATCTTTTCTCCTCCTACGTATCCCTTTACTGTAACTGCATCCCTGCCCCCGACAACCCCGAACCGTATAACAAGGGCAGCTGTGATAATTACTGCCAGTATGACCAGGCCTATAACCTTGCTTTTCAATTATAACCCCTCCGATTTTATAGTCTTTTCAAGCAGTGATATTTCAGTATCCAGGTCAAGAATATCATCTTCAAGCAGCTTATGAAGCTGCCTTTCAAAGGTATCTCCAAGTGTTTCAAGCATTTCTTCCACTTTTGCAAGGGAATTTTCCACGCCTTGTGAAACAACTCTTCTTGAAGATAATTCAGTATATTTACCGATTATGTTAATAGCTGCATCCAGGTAATATGAAAGGAACTTCCTTGCAGCCTTGATATCCTTGGGGTCTTTTTTAAAGTCATCAAAAATATTGTCTGCTGCGATGCATATTCTTTCAACTTTTTTACGCACTTTGGGCCTGTCTATTTCAAGACAGTACTCTCTCATCCTGTTAACCTTTTGCTTTCCTTCATCTATAGTATTCCTGATGCTTTCAGCATTCAGTCCGTCTAGCCGGAATTCCAGTTCCCTGGTCTTTTCCGGCGTCAGAATAAGGCTTACTCCAAGATATCCTGCAAATGCCACAGCAAGGGATACAATAAATCCAGTATCAAGAAGCAGGAAAAAGACCAGGAAGGCTGCACCTCCTACAATCCCTGATGTTATACTGCTTGCTGCCCTTGCGTTTTTCAGTGACATATCAGTTGTACCCCCTTACCTTTTTAAAGGCACTGACAAGGTCATCCTTTCCGTCAAAAACACGGCTTCTGGTGAGTTTTGCTATCTGTTCAAGTTGTTTTTCATCTGCGTTCCCAAACATTATAGAAAACACGGGAATGTCCAGCCCAAGTCCGTTCCAGTAGTCTCTCAATTCCCGGAAAGAACCCATATTTGATTCACCGTCGGTCATCAGCACTACAGCCGGTGTGTATTTTTCGAGTTTGTCCTGCTGTGAAAGAATCTGAAGCGCTGTTATCGAAGGTGAGTATATATCCGTACTGCCACCGGGACTGAGGTCGCTGATTTTTTCCCTGAGCTGTGCCAGATTGCTCACCGTAGCCCCCCTTGCTTCCCATACATCCAATACTTGACTGCTGAAAGGTATTACGATTATAATATCATCTTCAGACGACTGGAGCAGGTATTCCTGTGACTTCTCATTGTCCAGTATGAGGTTCATTGCCTCTTTAAGCTGCCGTTCCCCCCTGGCATAGGTCATGCTGCCGGAATAGTCGAGGCAGTAGACAGTAAATGAAGGCTTCTTAAACTGTGTCTGGTAGAGGTTTAATGCTTCCTCTATTACACTCCCTGCAGGCATGGTAATTTGCGATATCACCTTGTCTGCAGCAATTCCCCAATCAGGATTGAATACTCTTTCATCCGCTTGCTTTACAGTTGCCCCGATTCCTGTCCTTCTTCCATATCCGAGGATTTTTCCCTGTGTACTCTCTGACAGCAGATAATCCTGAAGTTCAAGGAACATCTCCTCCTTGTCCCTGTCTCCCCTATTTACATACCCCAGAGGAGAATCTGCAAGTACAAGACCGTCATGCGGATACACAGCATAAAGGGGCTCCCTTCCCTGTTTTACAAGTTCCTGATTTGCTTCTATTATAACTGCTTCATAGTTTACCATAGCATCGTAATTACCCTTGAGGAAAAGTTCCTTGAGCCACCCCGAGCTTCCTGATGACCTGTTGATACCTCCAAGCAGCTCCCTTATTTCTTTTTTAAGCTGAGGGTCATGAAGGTCTTCACTTGTGATAACATCAGGATTGCCCAGCAGTGCGTACAAAAATCCGATATATGCACTTGCACCTGAGTTGGACTGGGTTGCTGAAGTCATCATAAAGCTCAGCTTGTCGGCCATTATGGCATCAAGTATATCCTTAACTGCTACTTCACTGTCAATAAAACCAAGCTCCCTGGCAAGACTTTTGCGTATTCCTATTACCACCGGAGTTGTCATTATGGACTTTTCATGCTTTATAATATTATGTGTATCTCCCATTGATATCCAGAGGCTGTTTGCAGGCCATACCGCATCATACTCAAGCTGTCCGGTCTTAAGCTCCATCATGATATCAACAGAACCTTTGTAATGCATCTCGACATTTACATTGTTCTTTCTCTCAAACTTTTCAATGAGCGGCTCAAGCGTTTTATTCTCTGAACCTGAAATCACTGAAAGAGTCTTCCTTCCCATTGAACAGCTGCAAAACACTGAAGATAACAAAGAAGCCGCGAGCAATATAAGAATAGTTTTCTTAATCATTTTAAAAACCTCCGGTATTATTTCTTATTAACCATATATCAATAATATAATATTTACTGCCACATTACATTTGTATTATACAAAGTTAACACAGTTAACAAACACTTTACATGCAAAAAACTGTCCCCGTCTATTATACGCAGGACAGCTTTAAAAGTCTATGTATAATAAAGCTACTTGCGTTGTAACATAAATCTCTGGCAGTCATACTAAATGTTGAGCTACCAGTAATTCAATATATTAAATTTAGTATGCGCTGCTCGATCTTATGGCTTATAAACGTTTTCAAAAATCCTGTATACTTCAATTGCAAATCCTTTGAAGGCTTCCACCCGTTCTTATAATACTCTGTTTGTCTACATCTAAATCTATATTGCATGGAATGATATGGCATTAATTCAATTTACAACAACCATAAATTATGATAAAATGAACATATTAAACAAGAGGTTTTT
>CAYYGK010000129.1:0-7889 GCA_964471145.1 uncultured Eubacteriales bacterium
GGCTGGAACAGAACGGACACAAAACCATATCCTCTACCGAGCTGGGAAGGCTTTTAGACGTTCAGCCTCACACAGTCAGGAAGGACATAAACTTCCTGGGCCAGGCAGGCGACGAATCGGGTTACAGTGTAACCCTGCTTAAAAAAATTAACGGGAAGGTACTGGGTTTTGACACACAAAGAAGGGCTTGCATTGTCGGACTGGGAAGGTTGGGTTCATCGATACTTGACTATTCAGGCTTTTCAGAAAGCAGCATACGGGTGGTGGCAGGATTTGATTCCAGCATAAACCGTATAGAGACCCTTAGAACATCAGTCCCCCTCTATCCTGCCTACCGGATAGCTGAGATTGTAAAGGACAGGCGTATTGAAATAGGTGTAATTGCAGTGCCTGCTTCCTCGGCTCAGGTTACACTTGAAAAACTGGTGGAGGGCGGGATACTGGGAATAATAAATTTTGCGCCTGTTGTCCTAAAATCTGATGCACAAAAGGTTGTTGTGCGCAATATGCACCTGCTTGAAGAGTTCCGCATTGTGTCGGCACTCATCAGGCAGGAATAAACAATATGAAAAGGAGAGTTACAATGGGAAGAGTTTACAATTTTTCGGCGGGGCCCTCAATGCTGCCTGAAGAGGTCCTGGAAACAGCTTCTGAGGAAATGCTTGATTACAGGGGTACGGGAATGTCAGTAATGGAAATGAGCCACAGGTCAAAGGCATATGTATCAATAGTTGAAAAAACAGAATCGCTTCTTCGCAGTCTGATGGACATACCAGATAACTATTCCGTGCTTTTTCTGCAGGGAGGTGCTTCACTGCAGTTTGCAATGATACCTGCAAACCTGCTGGAGCTGGATGCAACAGCTGATTATGTAAATACCGGGAGCTGGTCCAAAAAGGCAATGAAAGAAGCATCATTTTACGGCAATGTAAACACAGCTGCATCCTCGGAGGACAGAAAGTTTACATACATCCCCCGTAAGTTTAGTTTGACATCCGGTGCTGCATATGTTCATGTCACTTCAAACAATACCATTGAGGGGACCAGATACACTGATTATCCCGATACCGGTCAAGTCCCTCTTGCAGCGGACATGTCAAGCAATATCCTTTCGGAGAAAACTGATGTAAGCAAATTCGGTATAATTTATGCCGGAGCACAGAAGAACCTGGGGCCCGCAGGAGTTACAATAGTTATAATCCGCAACGACCTTGTGGGAAAGCACGGCAAAAATACTCCTACAATGCTGCGTTATGAAACCCATGTTGAAAAGAACTCCCTTTTTAACACCCCGCCTTCCTACGCCATATATATTGTGGGACTGGTTCTGGAATGGCTTGAAAAACTGGGCGGTGTGGAGCAGATTGAAAAGCTGAACAAAGAGAAGGCTTCACTGATTTATGATTTCCTTGACAACTCGGATATGTTTACATCTCCTGTTGCAAAAAATAGCCGCTCAATAATGAACATACCTTTTGTCACAAACGATGAGACCCTGAATGCAAAATTTATACAGGAAGCTGAAAAGCAGGGCCTTTACACCCTCAAGGGCCATCGTTCTGTTGGCGGCATGAGAGCCAGCATTTACAATGCAATGCCTGTTCAGGGAGTAAAAAAGCTTGTAGAATTTATGAAGGAATTTGAAAAAAACAATGGATAAGGAGAGGATTTTTATGTTTTCCATACAGAAACTGAACAAAATATCTCCCAAAGGACTTGAGCTTCTTTCAAGCGACAGCTATGAAATAGCTTCCGAAATATCCAATCCCGATGCAATACTGGTAAGGAGCTTTAAAATGCATGATATGGAACTGGCTCCCAAGCTCAAGGCTATAGCACGGGCGGGGGCCGGTATCAACAACATACCCATAGACCGCTGCAGTGAAAAAGGGATAGCTGTTTTCAACACTCCCGGTGCCAACGCAAACGGTGTAAAGGAGCTTGTTGTGGCTTCACTCCTGCTTTCATCCAGGAAAATTTACGATGGAATAAAATGGGTACAGTCCATAAAGGGGAAAAATGATAAAGTGGCGAAAATGGTTGAAAAAGAGAAGTCGGGATTTGCAGGCAATGAGATAGCAGGAAAGAAGCTGGGTGTCATAGGACTGGGTGCAATAGGAGCAATGGTGGCAAATGCTGCTACCTGCCTGGGCATGGACGTCATAGGCTATGACCCCTTTATCTCTGTTGACTCTGCCTGGGGCCTGTCAAACGAAGTGTCAAAAGCGGCAAGTCTCGATCAGTTGCTTGCAACTTCCGATTATATATCCATCCATGTTCCGTTAAGCGACAAAACAAAGGGTATGCTCAACAAAAACAGATTTGATATAATGAAGAAGGGCGTACGGATAATAAACCTTGCAAGGGGCGGCCTGGTACTTAACACAGACCTTCTTGAGGCAATAGAAGGCGGCATAGTAGAATGCTATGTTACTGATTTCCCGGAGGACGAACTTCTTGGGAATGACAACATTATAACCATACCGCATCTTGGTGCTTCAACAGCCGAATCCGAACAGCACTGTGCCGTTATGGCTGTAAATCAGCTTAAAAACTTCCTGGAGAGGGGGAATATCAAAAACTCTGTAAACTTTCCCGAATGCGAGTTGACGGAAACTGGTAGCATCAGGATAACTGTTGCTCATCAAAACATACCCAATATGGTCGGGCAGATAACCACCATCCTTGCAGAGGAAAACCTTAATATTGCCGACATGCTCAACCGGCATAAGGACAGTATAGGTTATACCATTATTGACATAGAAGGAAATACAAATGACACACTTATTAATAAGATAAAGACAATAAACGGAGTAAAAATGGTAAGGACCCTCAATAATGGATGACAAAACACAAAAACGGCAGCTAAAATAATAACCGGGCGGGCGATGTCATATTCATCCCTCGCCCTGATCAATTGACTCTATGCAGATGTAACGCTTCCTGACTATTCAGAAAAGTCCAGTGACAGATAATCCTTTGGAGCATTGTAAAAAATAAATCCGTACCTTTTGCATTTCCTTTTAACAGCCCTGGACTTCATATTATCGCACAGTACTATAACAGGAATTTTTTTATTCTTCCTTATCATGTTAAGATACTTGAAGATGCTTCTCGTCCAGGCTGTCTGCCCGCATTTAAGAGCAGGGTATTCCCAGCACAGTGCGTCTATACAGTCAAGTGTATAATTGCTAATCTCTATAGCATTGTTTTGAATAAGCAGTAAATCCGGATGGTTCTCTTTCATGCCTGAGAGTACGTCAACAGCACTCAGAATCAGCCTGTTTTTCTGCCTGGGTTCAATATCAAAATAAAGGATGTCACCGAGAGTATCAAGAAACAGACCGTCAAAGCCTTTTTCGTGCAGTTCCTTTACCTGCACCATCAGTTTTTGCTGCCATGTTTGGGACTGCAGGTCGGCAAGTACGGTGTTGTATTTTTCGTTTACGATTATACCGCTGCTGTTCCTAAGGTATCCTCCATTGTCCAGAAAGTCTGTCCCTCCGGAAGATAAATCGGCTTCCATCATGCTCAGGTATCCGAACACATAAGAATTCTGGTCTTTAAGCATGCGGATATCTTCCTGTTTTAAAGCTAAAGGCTCCACTATGACAATATCACAGCCATTGATTTTTACAGCGTCATTTTTCCCATAATATACGATGCAGTTCCTGCAGTCATACAGGGACGGTCTCTCCATTACAACACCCTCTCAGGCTTATTCTCCATAGTTTTTCTGTACTGATATTCAGAATGTACATAACAGGTACTGCAGTTATCCCCGTGCTCCCTGCAGTTATTGTGTGTATGCTCCCAGCAGCTGGTGCTGCCATCTTCATAGCAAGGGCATTTTGAGCATATTTCATCAGGTATGCACATCATCTCCCAGCACTTGCCGAGTGACTTGGTGGTCTGCCTTGCATTTGCCTGTTTCTTTTCAAACCAGCCTGCAAGGGCATCAACCACTGCTGAATCCAGCTGGGTGCCTGATGCTGACTTCAATAGCCCGATTGATTTTTCAAAGGGCAGCGGCTCGCGGTCCTCTCTGCCCTTAATCTTTGCAAGAAACACCTGCACAACAGCAATAATTCTTGCCTGAAGGGATATCTCCTCTCCCTTTAATCCTTCGGGATATCCGTTTCCATCTACCCGTTCATGGTGCTGCAGTACATATTTGGCCATCTCCCTGTTACCTGTAGTGGATTCAATAATGGCAGCACCTATTTCGCTATGAAGCTTCATCATCTCATATTCGGATTTCATATAGCGGCCCTTTTTAAGAAAAACCTTTTCAGAAATCCCTATAATACCGATATTACTCAGATATGCGGCAATAGAAAGGTCATACAACCTGTTTCTTTCAAGCCCCAGCTCATTGCCCAGTATGAGTGCAAACCTTGAAGTAAGTTCAGACCTGCCTGCTGTATAGGGGCTAAGGCTGTCCATAATCTGGGCCAGGGACTTAAGAAGGTCTATTGATGCATGGGATATCTGCTTGAATTGAACACTGTGACTAACCATATTGCCAATAATCCTTGAAAACACAAGCAAAGCAGTAACCCTGTACTTCTTGATGTCAGGCTTTTCTTCATTGAGCAGAACTATCATGCCCCGCCCGGTATTCATTTTTGACTTAACCAGGAAGAGGCTGTGACAGTTTAATGCTTCAAGGTAATCAGGAAAGCTGTCGCCTGTAAACGTATTTTCATCTATCAAAGCCATGTTTTCTGACGAAACAGTATCAAGCAGTACGCCTGTAAGTCTCGTATCGTTTTTTATTTTATCGGCAGCCTGTTTATCCATACCGGTCGAACAGTAAATGCTTGCCTGTTTTTCGCCCCCGAAATGTATAAAAAACGCATAGCTTGCATTTACTACATTTTTTGCAGCATCCAGAATGCTCTTTACCATCCCGCTGCAGTCCGAAAAAAGAGTCGATATATTCCGGGTGCCCAGCTGCGTCTGCCTGATTTGCTCATATTTTGTCTGCAGGTTATCCAGTCTCAATGCGTTTTTAAGATATGGTCCGCAAATATTGGCAGCAGTGTTAACTGTTTTAGCCGTACCGGACTTGATTCCTGACACAGGACCAATCCTGAAAAAACAGTTGGCTGCAGGAACCGGTATAACAAGCAGGGGTATGTCGCCATCCTTTTCAATCCGTGTGCCACCGGGCAGCTCTTCCCGTACAAGCTTTTTGGGGGGCGCATATGTCTCTCCCCTGTAAGGCGAAAGCCCGCCATATGAAGGCGAAATGTAACCTCTGTCTGCAACGGAATCACAAAGTGTCCTGAGAGTATACTCCCTGTTTGATACCGGAATATAGAAAGCATATGATCTGGCGTTTACAAGTTCGGATACCATACGCATAAACGAGTCTGCACAACTGTCTATACTGCTGTCGACTGCGGTCCTTTCCATTAACTCCGAAAGAAGACGTATAAACAGAAGTCTGCGGTTATGCTCCCTGGACTTAAAATAAAGGGCTATGATTAAAAACAGCAAGGCCAAAAACACCGCCACAGCTCCCGCTCTTATTTCCATTGCCAGAGAAAGCCAATAGTCCCTTGCCGGTACAATGATTTTAAAAATATCTTCTTTAAATGGTATGTCCATAATATACACCCTTTACTCATTTTACTGCGCAGTCTTTTGGCTATGTTTGTTTTCCAGTTCATTTTCTACCTGCAGCAGTGCTATCCTTTGTGTCATCTCCCTCACCCTGTCATTTAGAAGGGATATCTGAACAGATTGACTAAATACAATAAGAAGGAGCAGCAGTATTGAAAGCAGAAATAAAAGAGATGGAGGGTAATCAATACCTACTATATCCGCTATTACCTGCAAGACTTCAGGTATGAGTGAAAGCACCAGAATAGCAAAAGATCCAATAAGCCATATTATGGAATTGCTTTCACTGATCCTTTTTTTGATCAGCAGCCTTATGATGGTTACCGTAAAAAGCAGCCCGCACACCAGTATGAAAATTTTCAATGCAGTATTCAAAGCCTGTTTCCCCCATTGCTGAAAGCAAATCTTAGTAAAACAATAAACACACTCAATACGGTCTTTACCATATAGAACAACGGCTTGAGTCCGGAATGCATGCTTTTGCCTGTAACCCGTCTCTGTATGGTTGTAGGTATTTCAACAACCCTGTACCTGAAGCGCAGCATGGTTATGAGTATATCCGCATCAGGGTAGTCCACCGGATAGTTGCCCATAACCGAGTAATAATTAAATACACTTTTTGCAAGGCCCTGTATGCCGGATGTCGGATCAGTAATCCTTGAGCGGGTGGAAAACCTGATGATAAGCCTTAAAAATGCTATTGCAACAAGCTTTAAAAACCCTGTATTTTCATAATCATCAAGAAATCTGGAGCCAATAACTATATCCGCCTGGTTATTACCAAGCTTGTCCATAATTCTCTCTATGCTAAAAGGATCATGCTGTCCATCGCCGTCAAATGTCACCACATAGCTGTAGTTTTTTGAAACCGCATATTTAAAACCTGTCTGCAGTGCACCCCCATACCCCAGGTTATAAGGTAAACGGATAACCTGTGCACCATATTTCTGTGCAACAAGTGCAGTATTGTCAGATGAACCGTCATCTACCACCAGCACATCAAACACCAGGTTCAAATTGTTCAACTGCTCCATAACCCTGCCTATACTGTGTTCCTCGTTATGTGCAGGTATTAGTATAAGGGTATCCCCCATCAGCATTTCCCCCAACAACAATTATATTGCATTTTTCAACAAACTGCAACGTTTTACGCATAAACCATATACTGCAATTCCGGAAGTTAAAACCAGTGCAAGCAGGCCTGCTCTTACTGCAAAGCCTCCATGTACCCGCTGCATAAGATAACTGCCTGCAATAAAAATGAGACCCATCGGCATAGCACACAGTAAAACAAGTGCAAACCTGGCAGCGGTTTTGGTCGGGTTACAACGGTATTTTTTGAGAAGACAGACTAAAAGGATGGCCGAATTTACCATAGAGCCGGCAGCAGCAGCATAACCTATAGCTCTTAATCCCAGGGTATCTATCAGCAGCAGGTTTACCGACAGGGTTATCAAAAAACCAGTCAGAAATGAATAAAGTGGTATGCGGGTGTTATGCAGCGCAAGGTATATCCTCAGGCATATGAAAACCAAAGCCTGCCCTATAAGTGCAAATGAGTATCCCTCCAGCACAAATGAGGTCTTTATTACAGATGACATGCCGAAAGCGCCCCTCATGAACAGCACTGAGATTATCGGTACTCTTAGAAAGAACAGCGCAGCTGCAACTGGTAACGTAAGAAGAAAACATTGAATTACAGACTTTCCTGCAATATTTTTAAGCCCCCGGTGGTTGTTTTCCCCAGAAAACCTTGACATCTGCGGCAGGTATACGGTGCCAAGAGCTGCAACAAATACCCATATCGGGAACTGTGAAAGCCTGAAAGCATAATTCAGTGCGGCAATACTGCCCTGTTCAAGCTGCGAGGCCAAATACTTCTCCACATAAAGGGTCCCCTGTATAAGAATTAGTATGACCGTATATGGCACAAATGTCTTTATTACCCTGCCCATACTGCTTACCATCAATTCATCATTATAAAATACAGGCCTGCCCAGAAGCTGCATTGATATGCTTCTTTTTGACAATATGTATGGCCAGACCACACAAATCATAAGCAGCACCCCTGCGGCCACAAACAATGCAATGTAATATACCCCTCTTGTCAGCGGGATACCAAAAATGAGCATAGCAGCAACCCCTGACAGAAACACTGCATTGAAAACCAGCGGTGCAACAGCCGGTTTTCTGAAACTGTTCAATGTATGATGAACTGATGATCCGATAGTTACAAGAGGGAAGACCGCTATTGTAGG
>CAYYGK010000130.1:0-7855 GCA_964471145.1 uncultured Eubacteriales bacterium
ATATGAAAGCCCTTCCTGCTTGAGGCTTATCCCAGGACTTGATGAGCTGGTCATTACTCTTTTGCCTGTGGATGCGGCACCGTAAACCATGTTTATAGCGGCAAGCTCACTCTCTGCCTGCAGAAAAACACCGCCCAAACCCGGTAGCTTTCTCGCCATGTAGTGAGGGATTTCCGACTGAGGAGTTATCGGATATCCGAAGAAAAACCTGCATCCTGCCCTTATAGCAGCTTCAGCTATGACCTCGTTTCCTTTCATCAATATCTTTTGTCCCATATATCAACCCTTCTATAATAACGATTTATTCTATCTATTTTTCTACCATAATAACACAATCAGGGCATATTGTAGCACAAAAAGCACACCCTATGCACTTATCCATATCATTAACCCCTGCGGGATGATACCCTTTTTCATTCAGTTTGTCCTCCAGCAATACAACAATTTTCTTAGGGCATGCCTCAACGCACAACCCGCATCCCTTGCATCTGTCCTCCACAAATGTAACTCTGCCCATAAGCCCTCACAGTCTCTTTCATATATTTATTACCTGGTTATAATTATAGTACTGCTCTATTATAAAACTCATTGTGTGTTTTGTCAAACAAGCAATCTGCGTTGTAACATAAATCTCTGGCAGTCATACTAAATGTTGAGCTACCAGTAATTCAATATACTAAATTTAGTATGCTGTGCTGCTTAAATAAGCTTAAGGGAACCCTCACCTTTCTGGCCTATGATATTGAAAAAAACAGGATGAAATTATCCTGCTTTTCACTTATGGCACTTATTAGATTGTTTTTTCTTCTTCACTTAAGGCTGTCATAGTATCTTTTACTTCATTCCATTTCTTGTAGCCACTCACCCTAATCATTCATTTCTTTCCACTTCCTAAGCCTATTCATTGCCAAGTTAATTGTCTCTGCGGTGTAATGGTCTTTATAATAAGCAGCATAAATATTATATTATTTTCACGAACTTCTTTCCTATTTGTTAGGAATCTCCTGTTCTGCGGCATAATACTTTATTAAGAATGTTAAATCTGTTCCCTGCCAAAATCTTGACTGATCTACTATGCTGAAAATTATCAAAGTTCAGTTCCAACCTGCAACACATCAATATACTTTGAGTAAGAATATCTCTTATTCCTTTGACTTTGCGCAACCTGCTCCAAAATACCTATATTACACAATTCCCCTACTAAAGTATTTGCTGTAGGGTAAGATACATCCAGAAATTCCGCAACTTTTTTTATGTTAACTATAGGATGCTCATACAACCTTTCCAGTAGCTTTAGTCCATTTGAAGGATTTCTTACACTTGCGCTGATTGCTTTTGCATCTTCTTCTTTCATGTTAAGTATTTTTTTTGCAGTCTCTATTGCCTCATCTGAGACACTTGATACTCCCTTTAAAAAAAACTTGAGCCATTCTTCCCAATAGCCTTTTAAACGTATATCCATAAGCCTGTCATAATACTCAACTCTGTTCTTTTTAAAATAATAGCTTAAGTAAAGAAGCGGTTTACTCAAAACTTCTTGTTGACATAACCAGAAAGTTATGAGCAGTCTTCCCATTCTTCCATTACCATCAAGAAAAGGATGAATTGTTTCAAATTGTGCATGTATCAAACCAATTTTAACCAATACAGGTAAATCATCTTTCTCATAGAAAAATCCTTCCAAATCACTCATTGCATTTAACATTTCATGTACCGGTGGAGGAATGAATATAGCAGAAGATAAATTAGAACCTGCTGGACCAATCCAGTTTTGAGACTTTCTAAATTCTCCTGGATTCCTTTCATTACCTCTAGTTCCCCGTAATAAGACCTCATGTATTCCCCTGATTAAACGTGTACATAGTGGTAATTCCTTTAGTCTCTTTAAACCATGATTTACTGCTTTAATATAGTTTACTACTTCTTCAACACTTTTCTCTTTTCTTTCACCTTTGAACTGATCTTCATTCAGTATATCCAGCAATGATGCTTGAGTTCCTTCAATTTGAGAACTAAGTACTGCTTCTTTTTTGACATACATTGCAACGAACAATTCAGGATTGGGTAAAATTTGGGTAATGCCATCCAGTCTTCCTAACTTTCTATCTGCCATAGACAGTAATGATACCATCTCAGCATCAATATCTAATGGCGGTTCTGGAGGTAGTGGTTTTGGTATATAAGCAGAATAATCACTTTGCTGTCTTACATACGTTCCTGCCCTGTTTTTGTATATCATGATATCATCTCCTTCTAGTAAAATTTTACTTTTTAATTAAAGTCATTATTAAAATTTTATGCACATTTTTTTAATAAAGATATTCTTTATTTAGTTCATTCAAATTTGCTTTAATAAATCAATAAAATTAAAGCTCTTATTAAAATTTTAACCTATTTTTTTTAATAAGTCAATATGTAAGGGATTATTATACAAAATATTTCCGTTCACCATAAAATAATAAACATTGCCTGAATTGCATTCGTAAGTTCTTTTGCTTTAAGAATATAACTGATGATTTGTTTTGAAGCTTTTTGATTGCATTATAAGAAAATAATACTATATAACTGCCAGAAATTCTTCTAACATTTTTCTAGCATTTTTTAATTCTTGTTTAGCAATTCTGGAAGGAGAAGAAGGTGGACTATAAAAACTGCCTGATTAGATAACGCACGGCCACACCTGCCATTATAAGGCCTGCTACAGACGGTACAAATGAAATGCTGGCAGGCGGGTCATGGCTGACAACAGGTGTTTCATCTGAAAAAACAACATTTAATGAGGGTATGTTTCTCTTCCTCAGTTCCTTTCTCATAACTCTTGAAAGCGGGTCGTTTTTTGTCTCATATATATCTGCAACCCTGAACCTTGTTGGGTCAATCTTATTACCTGTACCCATACAGCTTATCAGCGGGGTATTTGTGTAAAAAGCAGCTTCTGCTATAGCAGCCTTTACCGATACAGTATCAACAGCATCTATAATGTATGAAGTTTCTTCATCTATGAATCTCTTCACCGTCTGGGGCAGAACAAATACATGGTGTGTCTTGACAACTGCTGAAGGGTTGATTTTAAGTATTCGTTCCTTCATTACATCAACCTTGGGCTTTCCTACCGTATCCAGCAGAGCATGTATCTGCCTGTTTATATTTGTCGGGTGCACCCTTGAACCGTCAATCAGTACAAGCCTGCCCACCCCGCACCTTGCAAGTGCCTCAACTGCATAAGAGCCGACCCCTCCGATACCAAAAACCACCACTGTACTGGTCTTGAGCTTGTCAACCGCTTTTTCCCCTAAAAGTGCCTCTGTTCTTGAAAAGAACTCCATGTATTCCCTCCCGTTCAGATGCCGCAATTCCTTCGCAGCTGAGCTGTAGCCGTGCAGATTTCAACAATTCTCCTGCCCAGGATTTCAGCCCTCTCTAAAGCAAATTCATCATCTTCAGAAGGACGGTGTGCACATACCCCATAGTGTCCGCAATCCTGTCCTGCATAGCCGTCACCCACAACTATCATTCCGTGTATGAACATCATATCTCTTAATGCGTTTACCGTAGTCTCCTGTCCACCATACTTGGCTCCGCCTACAGTCACTGCTGCTCCTACTTTGTTATACAAAGCCATTTATTTTCTCAATTTCCTGGTCTTGTCAAAAAAGGCTTTCAGTTGTGCCGAAACAGTACCGAAATATACAGGGGAACCTAGTATAATCCCGTCTGCTTTCCTGATTAGCTCAAAAACATTCTCCAGTTCCTTCCCTTTGTAGCAGATTCCAGTACACGGATTGGAACAAACCCTGCAAAAACAATGCTCCGTGGTATTGAACACCTGTGATATATTTACTGCTTCTGTTTGAGCACCACTTTCCTCTGCCGTCTTTAGAACTCTGTCAATAAGAAAACGCGTGTTGCCACTGCTTTTAGGACTTCCATTCAAACCGACTACTAACATTCTACCACTCCATTTCCAGGTTATTTCAATGCTTTTCATTGCTTAATCTTTTCAGGCTTAAAACTCTCAACAGGTCCCCTGTAAGGCTTTCCCCTTTTTTCTCTATGTGAAAATCCCATATATTTTACTGCCGAAACAGGACAGAAATTATAACAACGTACACATAAAATACACTTCCCCAGCGCATGGGGTTTTCCTTCCTCTATCAAAATATTGCGGGCAGGACATATTTTCTCACACCTTCCGCATGCATTACATTTATCAGTGTCAAAACCCACATCATTTCTTAGACGGTTAAAAAACAGCCTGTACGGAAGCCTTTGCATTAATCCCAGTACAGATGAAAAAGGATTGAATCCACGGAGCTGCTTTCTCCCTTCAGCTATGCCAGATGCAAATCTTTCAACCCTTTTAGATGTTTTTGACAGCTTGTTCCTTATCCTTTTCATGTCATTCGTATACGGCAGAGGCATAACGGTTACACACACGTTGTTAGGCATAAGAAAATGCTCAGCCCATTTCACATTGAATAGCTGCCTGTCAAGAAACCCGGCAGCAGCTTTGGCTCCGTTTCCTGAAAACATCCACTGCGTACAGAATATAAAGCTGTCAACTGCATGGCAGCCGGGTTTGAGTTTCTTCATAAATTCCTTCATTATATATGGAAGATCCGAAGCATATACAGGAAATCCAAACCCCGCAATATTACAGCTTTCTATCAATCCTGCAGCCTGCTCCGGGTCTGTTTGTTCAACCGAATGCATCGTGCATTCTATCCCCTTATCCTTAAGCGCCTTGCATATCCTCCCGGAAACCCACCATGTGTTTCCTGTCCCTGAAAAATAAAAGATTGCTGCTTTTTTCATAAGCATTTCGTCCCCCGGTCTATTATATGCCATACAAAAAACTATATCAAAAAAAATTGCTGTCACATGCATCCGAAAACAGTTTTTATTGTTGACTAAAGCAAATCATTGTGATAGATTTAACGCGATGGAATAAGTTGCATCCAGGAGGTGAGTTATGGGTCCGGTTAACATAGCACTAGTAGGAGTAACAGTGGTTTTTCTTGCACTCATTGCGTTATTCTTTGCAATAACACTGTTCAGTAAAGTACTTGGAATACAAAAACATGCCAGTAACTCAAGTCCTTCTGATATAAAACCTGATAGTAAAAAGATACCCGTTCAGAATGAAGAGCTTATAGCCGTCCTGGCAGCAGCTGTCCGTGCAGCTTATAAAGCCAGAGACATAAAGACTGATATCCGTGTACGTTCCTTCAGAAGGATTAATGGGCATATTTCTTCCTGGAAATCGGGTACAATGAACACAAACCGGTAAGTGCGGCAATCAACTGTACAGCTGACAAATGTTAAATATTATATATTTTAAGGGTGATACTTAGACATGAACGAGTTCTTTTCCAGCATAGGTAATTTACTGTCTGATTCAGGGTTCGCAAACGGCAGCATACTTAACTACATACTCATAGTTGTTTCTTTTGTTCTTATGTATCTTGCCATAGTAAAGAAATATGAGCCACTTCTTCTTCTTCCCATAGCTTTCGGCATGTTTCTGGCTAACCTGCCGATGGGAGGGCTAATGCATTCTGAGCTTTTCAAAGACACTGGTTTTGATATTCAGGAAGTCATAAACAAAGGCGGTCTGCTGGATTTTCTCTACCTGGGCCTCAGGACAGGAATATATCCCCCCTTGATATTTCTGGGTATAGGTGCAATGACTGATTTCGGTCCACTGCTTGCCAACCCTAAAAGCCTTATACTGGGAGCTGCTGCCCAGATAGGTATTTTTTCAACCTTTCTTGGAGCAAGATATCTGGCAGATTTCACACTCAAGCAGTCCGGAGCCATTGGTATTATAGGCGGGGCAGACGGACCTACAGCCATTTTTACCGCTGTACACCTCGCACCTGAACTGCTTGGAGCTATTGCGATAGCAGCCTATTCATACATGGCGCTGGTGCCCATTATACAGCCTCCCATAATGAGACTGCTTACCACAAAGGAAGAACGTCGTGTGGTTATGAAACAGCTAAGACCTGTTTCCAGAACAGAGAAAATAGTTTTTCCGGTTCTTGTAACTCTGTTGGTTGTATTGGTAATACCCGATTCGGCACCCCTTATAGGGATGCTCATGCTGGGCAACCTTTTAAGAGAAAGCGGAGTGGTGGAGCGTCTCAGCAAGACAGCGCAGAATGAATTGATTAATATAGTTACCATTTTTCTTGGACTAACAGTAGGTGCCACGGCAAACGCACAGAAAATATCCCAGCCTGGCTACGGCTGGCAGGTTCTGTGGATTATCGGACTGGGCCTTGTTGCTTTTTCCATAGGTACTGCCTTCGGAATACTGTTTGGAAAGATCATGCACCGTCTTTCAGGTGGCAAGGTCAATCCTCTCATAGGTTCTGCCGGTGTATCTGCAGTACCAATGGCCGCCAGGGTATCTCAAAAAATAGGTTCGGAGGAAAACCCGGATAATTACCTCTTAATGCATGCCATGGGACCTAATGTTGCTGGAGTTATCGGTTCGGCTGTCGCTGCCGGTATAATGCTAAGCATTCTCGGTTAGAGAGTTATCCTGCCTGATTAAGAATATCTGCCAGTTTTCGTTAACCCTTTTCAGGCTGGCTTTAAAACCCAGCCTGTATATATTCCCTTCGCCTGGATCTGTTAATTGTATATAGCTTACATAAGCTGTTTCATCTTCAGTTTTGTCCTCAATTATGTTTTCTATCTTCGAAGCTCCAATTATCTTTGCATAAGCTTCAAAAAACTCCTCTGTTATGTCTGCCTTTCCCAGCTTTTCTATTCCAAGTTCCTCAAGCACTGTCATTTGCATTATAAAATCATCGGTCAGAAGGTTCATTGCATCCTGGTACCTGTCAGAACAGCCTGAGAATTCATAGAATTTCTGCAACACATCTATTGCTTTCAAGTCATTAGTCATATTTTCAATTGTGCTTTTTTCACCTTCTGCAATGGTGGTCTCATCATACTCCGCATACAGATAAACCCGGTTTTGCGATTTTTCCGGCTCACTTGTTTCATTTTGCTTTTGTTCTGTCACTTTATTCTGTGCAGGGCATTGAGGGGTATCAGTTGACACGGGTGCATTTTTGCTCTGTCCCGGTAGTATTAAAAACATGTAAGTAGCAAATATTATTATTACAATAAATACCAAAGCCGCAGCATCAGCTGTCCTGATTCTCATTTTATCAACCCCATAAACCTGTCTTACTATCTATACACAGAATGTTTTACAGATATGAAAATCTTTAATCGCTGCGGCACTCGCGGCAGTACCCATAGAATTTTACCCGGTGGTCTTTAACCAAAAAAGCGTTTTTCCTAAGTATCTCTGTCTCTATGGATTCAAGCAGGTCTTCCTGTACCTCAATTACGCTGCCGCATTTCATGCATATAAGGTGATGGTGTCTGTGGTTTGTCCTGTTCCTGTTAAGCTCATACCGGCTTAATCCGTCATCAAAATTGAGTTTGTGGACCAGCTTCATGTTATTCAGCAGGGTAAGTGTTCTGTATATTGTAGCAAGCCCAATATCAGGATTCTTAGTCTTGACAATCTCATAAATCTCTTCAGGACTCAGATGCTCGCCTTCGTGTCTTGCAAGACAATCAAGCACAGCCTGCCTCTGCGAGGTCAGTTTATAACCTTTTTCCATCAACTGCTGCCTGAAAGGGTCTTCGCTTCTTGACAATACCATCACCTACAGAACATGGAATATACTTAACATGGTGAAGTAATTACATCGCCTTTGAAAAGGCGGGCTTCTGATTCCAAATGAAACCTTTACAAGCATCCCATTTGTACATCATTGGGGTGTCCAACCCCACTACTGCCGTAACAGGCTTTCTGCCTGTCCTT
>CAYYGK010000131.1:0-7854 GCA_964471145.1 uncultured Eubacteriales bacterium
ACTAAATTTAGTATATTGAATTACTGGTAGCTCAACATTTAGTATGACTGCCAGAAATTTATGTTACAACGCAAATATCTTAGCTGGTAAAGGTATTGACCTCAAGTGAATATGGTGTTAATATGGGTGTAATTAAGTGTTTATTGGTGAATATGGAGGTATGTTATGAGAATCATAGACCTTTATGCAAAGAAGAACCCTGTTGTGTCCCTGGAAATTTTTCCTCCCAGGCCTGAAGTCCCTATAGATGACATATATTCAAAACTGGACCGCTTCAGTCTGCTTAAGCCTGACTTCATGAGTGTAACTTATAGGGGAGACGGCGGAACGGAGCAGAGGACTATAGAAATTTCCTCCACCATAAAAAACAAGTGCGGACTGGAAAGCATGGCTCATCTTATATGTATAGGACAAACCAGGAGGGGAATCGACAGTATTCTTGATGAACTGAAGAGGAGTGGTCTTGAGAACATTCTTGCTCTCAGGGGCGATTATCCTCAAGGTGAGAAAGCCTGTACACAGCATGGAGATTTCTCTTATGCAAGTGATCTTATTTCATACATAAGTAAGAGTGACAGCTTCTGTATTGCTGCAGCAGCATACATTGAAGGACATCCTGAATGCAGCAGGATAAGTAAAGACCTTGATAACCTGAAAAAAAAGGTGGATTCGGGGGTTGATTTCCTCATAACCCAGCTGTTCTTTGATAACAGGCTGTACTATGACTTTGCTGAAAGGACTGCGGCAATGGGCATCTCCTGTCCGATAGTGCCGGGAATAATGCCTGTGTATAAGGCAGACCAGATAAAGGCCATAACAGCCAAAAGCGGTTGTTCCATACCCGCAAAACTGGTATTGCTGATGGATAAATACATTGACAGCCCCGAGGACCTTAGAATGGCTGGCATCGAATATGCCGCATCCCAGATAAGAGACCTTGAAGAAAACGGTGTGCCTGGCGTACACATATATACAATGAACAGGCCTGTATCATCACGGTGCCTTATGGAGAAAGCCCGTCTTATTTAATTCATACTGGTGAGTTCACCCATTTTTGTGCTGCTTCCATACCTTACTGCAGCCTCAATTATTTCAAACTCGGTATGTCTTCCTTTGACTGCATTCTTTGAATCTATGGTGTAAATTATATGAAGCCTGTTGAAATCCATGTGCTTTATTACCTCTCCAAGCCGTGTAGAGGTAAATACTGCAAGGTGTCTAATCGGATAAACACCCTTGTTTTTTATCCTTGAGTGTCTGTTCAATATGTTTTTAATATTCATAAGAGGGCCCTCTGTCTTCTCCTTTTCACATGACACAAAAATAAATATGCAAGCTCCCCACAGGCTTATATACACATAACCCGCCAGCATCATAACCAGTGATCCTGCCGCAGTTACAACAAGCAGTATGGCTGTTATCCTCTTGAGCATCCTGCTTGAAAGGTTATAGCCCAGTTTTGCTGCAAGTATTTCCCTTAGGAGCTTTCCTCCGTCAAGTGGCAGCACCGGGAGCATGTTGAAAACTGCAATGCTGAAATTGATATGTGAGGCAGTGTGCATCAGACTGCTGCCAGTCAATGCACTTATATGCCTGAGCAGCAGAAAAAGTAATATGCTTGCGGCAGGTCCCGAGAGATAAATAACCATGCTGTGCGCAGGCAGGTGTGTCTGCTCCCTGACTGAAACACTCAATCCGTATGGAAGCACCCTGATTTCCGAAACCCTTTTTCCCACTGAAAGAGCCGCAGCCATATGTCCTGTCTCATGCAGCGATACAGAGAGCATTACCAGTATAAAAAGGCTGGTTACGCCCAACAAAAAAGAAGCTGCCAGAAAAATTGGCAGAAGTAAGCTTATACCAATACATGTATTTCCGAAGCGTATTATATAACATCCCTGTTTAAAACGGCCGGCTTTCACTTGCTTATACCCCTTGTGCCCTCAAGATAGTCAAGCGGGTCGACAGGCAGTCCGTCTCTCCAGATTTCAAAATGCAGGTGTGAAGAAAGTGTTCCTTCTGGAGGGGCTACATCTGCGATTATTTCCCCTGCTTCAACCTGTTCTCCCATAACTGCCGTGATTTCCGAACAGTGGGCGTAAACCGTCTCCCACCCTCCCTCATGCCTGATTCTGATATAAGGGCCATACATCTCTGAGCTGCCCGTACCTGTAATCGTTCCTTCCCGGGCTGCCCTGACAGCTGTTTCTCCTGCCGGCTCAATATCTATACCGCTGTGAAACCAGAGGCTTTTTTTCAGTGGATTAATTTTTTCGCCATATGTCCGGGTTACGTAACCCTCAATAGGACAAATGAATGAAGCAGAAACTGCAAGACTTTCGTTAAAATCAGCGATTACAGGTACAGCCTTTTCCGATACGGTTTTTTCACCCGGGTCAGCTTTATCAGGAGGCAGGGTTTTTATTTGCTGACTGCCAAAAAGCCCAGCCAAATCCCTATATACACTTTCCAGACTTATATTTTTTTGGGTAACCCATCTTATCTTCTCAATACCGTATTTAGCTGCTGGCGTATCAACACCTTTAAAAAACCACACCGCCAGTAGTATGGTAATAGATATCAGAAGCTGCCGCACAACCCTTCCGGCAAATCCTTTTTTCCTGCGCCTGTCCCTTACTTTCCTGGTACCGCTATATCGTGTATACTTTGCCCTCGTATAGACATCATCCATTTAACCATCTCCAATAGCAAAAATTACTGCAGGACGGCAGCCCATAATAATATATATTTGTTTTATGATAATTTTATTCTTTGAAAATCAGTTGCCTTCACTGCTGTCGTAAGTGGGGTTAACAAGCTCTCTCCAGGCAAGATCCCCTCTTTCAACCCCTTTAATCAGCATCTCGGCAGTTGCAATGTTGGTTGCAAAGGGTATGTTGTTTATATCACAGGACCTGAGAAGTGAGTTCATATCAGTCCTGTATTCCTCCGGGGTAAGCGGGTCGCGGAAAAAAATCAAAAAATCTATTTCATTATATGCCACCATTCCTGCTATCTGCTGCTCCCCTCCCTGGGCACCGGGTGAAAACCTGTGTATATCAAGTCCGGTAGCTTCCGTTACCAGTGCACCTGTTGCACCGGTAGCCAGCAGGGTGTGTTGCTGCAAAATAGCCTGGTATGCTATACAGAAGTCAACCATCAGATCCTTTTTTTTGTCGTTGGCAATCAGGGCTATGTTCATAAACCTATCCGTCTCCAGGAAACCTTGGAATCCACTATATGCCGCTTTTCTTGATCTTCCTTATTGGTATGTTCGCAATAAGGGCGGGAATAATTCTGTCCCCTTCATCGCTGCGTGTACGTCTAAACTGAATATCAAGTGATTCTTCGTCCACATCCATGTAATTTGTTATGACCCCGATGATATCGCTCTTTATCATTTCAAGAAAACGCGGAGAAACATCAGAACGGTCATGGATTAAAACGAGTTTTAGCCTTTCCTTTGCCATGTTTTTTGAGTTGTTTTTTGCCAAACGGTTAGCCAAATTGGTAAACATTTGTTTTATCCCTCATTTCAAGTAGTTTCAAGACCAAAAAGCCTTTTTATCTTAAGCAAAAATCCATCTTCTGATTCAAAATCAAGAATTGCTACTTCTTCCCCTGCCAACCTCCTCGCTATGTTTGAATATGCCTTGCCTGCGGTCGACTTTGCATCTATTACAGCCGGTTCTCCCCTGTTGGTTGAAATAACTATTTTTTCATCGTCAGGAACTACACCCACCAGGTCTACGGCAAGTATGTCAATAATGTCTTCAATGCTCATCATGTCTCCCCGCCTCACCATATCAGGCCGTACACGGTTTATAAGAAGGGATGGGTTCCTTAATTCATGTGCCTCAAGGAGCCCTATTATCCTGTCAGCGTCCCTGACGGCAGAAACCTCGGGAGTTGTCACAACAATTCCCTTCTGCGCACCTGCGATAGCATTCCTGAATCCCTGCTCTATGCCTGCGGGACAGTCAATAAGAACATAATCAAACTCCTTTTCGAGGTCATTACAGAGGTTTATCATCTGTTCGGGAGTAACACAATCCTTGTCCCTTGTCTGGGCCGCCGGCAGAAGAAACAGCCCCTCAAACCTCTTATCCTTGATAAGTGCCTGTTTGAGCCTGCAAAAGCCTTCTATCACATCCACAATGTCATATACTATCCTGTTTTCAAGACCCATTACCACATCCAGGTTGCGCAGCCCGATATCAGTGTCTACAAGTACAGTCTGTTTTCCCAGCAGGGCCAGAGCGGTTCCAATATTGGCTGTTGCAGTAGTCTTGCCGACTCCGCCCTTTCCGGAAGTGATTACTATAACCTCTCCCATTTCACTACCTCCTGTGCTTTTCATATGCAGGTACTATAAACTGCCATATGTTAAGAATATAACTCTTTGGGGATTTTGTCAATTCCCATCGGCATCACGGGGCAATAACACCCGGGTGTTTCTGGCCCATGACAGTACCTTTTCCACATACACTGCGCCCTTGCTTACCAGTGCAATCTCAGGTACCGGGTATTTCCTCTTCTTTACCCTGTCGGGGGAGCGTGTTATCACATCCGCTATCCGAAGCTGTGTAGGCTGCAGGTTGTATGCAGCAACTACCGCTTCCCTGTTACCATCTATACCTGCATGGATAACACCCCTTAACGACCCCATCACAATTACATTCCCGGCTGCCCTTATCTCGGCGCCCGGGTTTACATCACCCAGTACAACTACATTCCCTTCAAATTTAAGAACCTGGCCGCAGCGTACTGTACCATGGTAAAAACGTGTCTTACCCTGGTCTATGCCCTTGAAGTACAGGTGCTTTTTTATAGGAGGGATATTGGCTTCATTACTCTTTTTTAAAGGAACCCTGTCCTTTTCAATTTTGGCAGTGCCGGCCCCGGATTTTTCAACCATAAGCTCTTTTAGCTTTTCTTTCTCGTCCTCATTAAGATCCCTGCCCTGGTACCTGACGACAAGGTCTGCCCCCTTGAAAAAATCTCCTGCAGACACCAGTTTTTTTTCTATTTTGTCCAGCAGGCCTTCAAAATCATCTTTTTCATTCAATAAAAGGACAAGACCGTCAGTGGTTGCCTTAAATGTTATTTCATTTCTCGTCATACAGACCCCCTTGTTTCTTTTGTGTTCTCAACTGTTAATCCGCCTCACTTTCATATATGCCAAAATAAGCTGCAAGCACATCCCTTGCTATCGGTGCGGTATATGAACCCCATACACCGTGCTCCACCACTACAGCAACAGCAATCTGAGGATTTTCTGCCGGAGCGTAGCACACAAACAGGGCATTGGATGACTGGTCCGATTCCCTGCCGGTCTCAGCAGTTCCAGTTTTCCCGGCTACATTTACCGGGAAATCCCTGAAAATCCACTCGGCTGTACCATCAACCGAATTCGCAACCGACCTCATGCCTTCTCTGACAGCGGCAAGGGTTTTCTGGCTTACAGGTATCTCTTCATATTCCGGCTGTACCTGCATGAACAAAGACCCGTCCGGATTAATAACTTCTTTAATCAGGTGGGGCCTGTACCTCCGGCCGCCGTTTGCAATGCAGGCTGCGTAATTGGCAAGCTGTATAAGTGTGAAGTCATTGTAAAGCTGTCCTATTGCCGCCTGCGCCGTATCCGCTATCCACCACTGCTCCCCATAGGTTTCCATCTTGTATTCCCTGTTGGCTCTTATACCTTTCTCCTCATAAAGCTCTATTCCCGTCTTCTCTCCCAGTCCAAAATACCTGCTCCATTTGTCTATTTTATCAATTGTTGTCTCCACTCCCGTAATATGAAAGAATATGTTACAAGACGTCGCAAGCGCCCTTTCGAGCTTTAGTTTTCCATGTGCGCCCAGGCCCATGATATACTCCAGGCAGTAGAAGTCCTTACCTCCTATCTCTACATATCCTTTGTCCATAATTATGGTATCGGGTGTTATGACACCTTCCTCAAGCGCCGCAATGGCAACAAGCGGCTTGAATGTGGAACCCGGTGCATACCTGTGCTGAAGCGCCCTGTTGACAAAAGGTTTGTTTTTGCTGTCAATAGACAGCATGGATATCTGCTTCTGTGCACGGCTGTCATTCCTGTTGAGAAAAATAGAGGGATCATAGCCAGGATAACTCACCATTGCAAGCACCTCTCCGCTGTTCACATCAAGCGCAACAACTGCTCCGGCATTTGCATCACCATGATTCCTTTTGCTGCCTTCGGCCCCTTCTTTTATAGCAGCTATATTTTTTTCCAGTGAATGATATCCCACCTTCTGCAATTCCATATCTATTGTAAGTATAACGTCCTTGCCCGGAACGGCAGGTTCTTCATTTAAAACCTTTTTTAGCCTGCCTTTGGTATCAACCTCTACCTCTCTTCTTCCGCTTTTGCCCCTCAGGTATTTCTCTGCAGCAAGCTCCATACCTGTAATGCCTACTATGTCACTGCTCTTGTAGCCATCCTCTTCCCATTCCTTAAACCTGTCTGAAGGAATGGGTCCCACATATCCAACCACATGGGTTGCAAACCTTGCATCCCAGTATTTACGTTTTGGTATTACCTCTGTTGTGACTCCCGGCATTTCATGATGACACTCCTCCAGACGGGATACCGATTCCCTGCTTATATCGCCTGAAATCCTCACCGGGTTAAAGTTTATAAAGCTCCACTCATTGAGGAATATCTCATACCTCACCCTCATAATACCGAATGCTTCAGTGTCAACATAGCTGTCATCAATGTCAAAAATCACCCTCAGATAGTCAAGCAGTTCACGGGGGGTCTTATTGATTTCATCATCCTTAAGGTCAAAAACATCCTTCTGCCATTTGTTGATTCTCACCTGTCCCAGATTGAATCTCAAAGGGTCAACCCTTATGTAGTAACCAAGGCTGTTGCAGTAATCATCCCCGTTTTCATCAAGAATCCCGACAATCCGGTGGATGGATCTGTTAAGAGTCTGAGTATCTATATCAGTTTTAAAAATGTCGACTGCATACCCATGCCGGTTGAGTGCTATTTCAAATCCGTTGCGGTCAAGCAGCCCTCCCCTGGGAGATGCGCTTTCTATTTCCCTGTAGATGCTGTTCTGAGATTTCTCATAAAACTCATCTCCCCTTACAATCTGCAGGACATATAAGTTGTAGAGCAGAAATACTGCAAAAAGTACAAATAACATAACAAGTATCAGATGTCTGCTGCCTGGGTTTTCTTTCATATTAAGTCCACCACCTGTTATACCAAGTCGGCATTCTCCAGTTTGTAATTCAATTTTATCATAAATGCAAATATAAATATAGATACAACACAGTTATAGACAGCTTCGGGAAGTATTATGCGGCTGAACGGATACAGAAGGTTAATGTCTTCATTCCCCGGAAATATCTTGAGCAAAAAAACCGCACTTTCATATATGACTGTTGACAGAAAAGTAACAGCAGTAACAACCAGGTAATTCTCCCTGTATATGCGCCTGTTTACAAGACCTACACCAATACCTGCATACATAAGAAGAAGAGAGTTAAACCCCAGTATCCGGCCTGAAAAAACATCGATTGAAAACCCGGCAATAAGGCCTGTAACTGCTCCTTCAAACTCACCGTTAAGCAGAGCTGCACATACAACTAAAACAAGTATAAGGTTTGGTTTTACACCCGATATTTCAAAATAACCTAAAAGCGTAGACTGCACTGCCAGCAGTATAACAATGCACAGCGAATAGATGAATATCCTAATTTTCACGGCTATCACTTTCCCGACTCTCCCTGTTCTTCAAGACAAAAACCTCCTCAAGATTCTTGAAGTTGACAGCCGGCTCTACAAGGGCATGCCTTTTAAAACTGCTTTCC
>CAYYGK010000132.1:0-7625 GCA_964471145.1 uncultured Eubacteriales bacterium
TTGTAGGAAGCATTAGGGCCAGAAGTCCCCCCGCCATACTTTTGGTGTCGTTGTTAAGTCCGGGCCCCAGTATACTTACTATATGTGGAATAAAGAAATACATAAGCACTGTCAGGATGGTCATTAAAAGCAGTATTGAAACTACTGTGTTTTTCAGCAGCCTTGCAAGCTCCCTGTATCCATATTTGGAGTAAAGGGTTGCAAAAGCAGGTACCATCGTAACTGCTAAAGAGGCTGCAAATATGTTGTTTCCTATCATATCGGGTACAAAAAAAGCCAGCACAAATGCATCGGCCTGCCCGGAAGTTCCTACGTATGCCGCAAAAGACAGGTCCTTGATAAAGGCCGTCAGAGCAAGTGCTATATTAATTATGGCAACAGCGCCGACATTTAATGCAGTCTGTGACCTTTCTCTCCCAGTTGGATTAAACTCCATTCTTGTATCACCCTCAGTATACTTCCTGACTCAAACTGTATGTTTTAGATTCACAGTCCCTTAAAACTTCACTTAAAGTATGGAACCTGTGTCTTTTAAGTATATATTCCAGCTTGTTCATGTTGCTGCGAATATTATGGTAGTGTATGAATTTCCTGTGCAACGGTGCCTTAATTCTGGGCTGACCGGCATCAAACTCCCATGGGTGCAGATATAACATGCCAGGCCTGTCCCGGTTGATAAAGCTCAATGCCCTGGAAATCACAAACCCGGGAAGCGCCCTGAAATAGAATCCTCCTGAGAAAGGCATGTTAATCCTGCATATCCTTATAACCGACGAGGGTACCTCAATGATATTCATAGCCCTGCCGTTAACAACAGGTCTGAAGGGATGCAGAGGTATTCCTCCTGAGCCGGACAGGGGTGTCTTGAAAGGCTGCATACTGGAATCGTATTCATAGCCTTCCTCTTCCAATATTTCTAAAGCCCATGGCATGCTTTCATTAATCGACCATGAAGAGGCCCTGTACATTATTACCTTTCTTCCGGTAATTTCCTGCAGAATGCTTTTTGACAAGGCCGCATCCTCCCTGAACTCCTCCCTTGTCTGTGTATTGACCATCCTGTGATACATGCCGTGTGAACCTATTTCATGTCCTGAACTGAATATATCCTTTACAATTTCAGGATGGTTCCTGGCAATCCAGCCCAGTATAAAAAAGGTGGCTTTGACTCCGTAAGACGTCAAAATGTCCAGAAGCTTATACAAACCCCATTTTATCCTGTCTTCAAAACCGGGCCATTCTTTCACGGGTATGTTAAAATCAAGTGTATGATACCAGTCTTCAACATCCAGCGTAAAAATGTTCTTCAAACCCCGCCCCCCTATCTCCTGAACATAAACCTCCACATATTTAAGTCGAACAAAAACCTGAAGCAGGACAGTAAAAAACCTGCAGAAGGAAAAGGATCTTCCATACTCAGTATATCATCGTGCACATTATGCCTCTTCCCCTTTAAAAAGGCCGGGTCCATTTGGCCCCTTTTTTTGCTAAATAAAAAATGCAGAATATCCCCCGGAAGAAGCCACCTGCATTTTATGCCCTCAGCATAATCATGGCATGCCTCAACATCCTCTCCAATGGCATCCCTGTACAGCATCCACGGAAAGTCAATACCGCAAAGAACAGACAGGTAAAGTGAATTCCAGAATCTAGGGTTGATCTCCATAAATTTTGTTTTACCATCCTTTTTATCTTTCATAAACTCTATTTCAACAACACCCCTCCATGGAATGCTGTCCATTATTCCTACCGCCTGTTTAACGAGCTCCGGCATCACAACACTCTCCTGCACAGTGCTTGGACCGATATCAACGGGAAAATGCCTCAGTTCCTTCTGCACGAATGATGCCTTCAGCACACCGTATCTGTCATAAAACAGGCATACATCGTACCTTTCTCCTGTATGCACATACTCCTGGATTACAGGAAGATGATAACGGGAGGAAACCTCATTGTAAAAGCAGACAAGCTCGTCACTGTTATGCGCTATTCTAATGCCCCGTGAACCTGAACTTCTTCTCGGCTTTATAACAACAGGGTATCCGGTACTGTCTGCATATGATTTTGCATCCCCGGCATCCTGAGGCATATATGTCTGAGGACAGTCTGCCCCTGATTTAATTGCAATATTTGCAGAAACTCCTTTGTCATCAGCCTTCACATAACTCTCATAATTGGCAACAGGAATTGTGCAGATTTTTTTTAGTTCGTCCATATTTTCATATACAGCTTGCAGCACATCATCGTCCATAGGGAAAAACACCGTGCCTGGATTATTACGCAGAACACTGGCTATCCGCCTTGAAAATGCATCCTTTCTTTTGGCGGGAGAAGGGTAGATGAATCTGCGGGTACAGTACCTGGAAAAAGCGCAAAGGTTAAATTTTGTGGTTTCACCACACAGCGTGCTTACCCCTCTTTTTCCCAATGAGCGTGTAACTGCCAGGGACTTTCTGAGAAGTCCATCTGTAATCAGGACTTTTCCAGGCACTTTTCGCCTCCCTCTGCACTGTAAATACCACAGAGCATATCGATAAAGGCATCTGCTGAATGATAGCATCTTACATCCTCCAGAGCCCTTTTTGCAATTCTCTTTCTCAGGTCACTGTCACTGTACAGTACCCTGACTGCAGCCGCAATGGATGCCGTATCCCTCTCTCTTACCACAAGTGCATTTTCGCCATGCCTTGCAATCTCACCTATCCCGCCTGCACCGGTAGTTATAACGGGTATACCGCAAGCCATAGCTTCCAGCAAAGCAATGGGCGAGCCTTCAACAGGTCCCTTATCCGATACAGAAGCCATAACAAAACAGTCAGAAATATGGTAAAGGTCAATTACCTGTTCCCTGGGGATCTCACCCTTTACCGCAATAACCTGCTGCAAGCTGTTATCATTTATAAACCTTTGTATATCAGTTTTCATCTCACCCTTGCCGGCAATAATCAGTTTTACAGGCAGGGAATTCCTTACACTACGCACAGCATCAATTATGTATCGGAGCCCCTTTGTTTTTACCAGCCTGCCGGCATATACAAGCACAAAGTCATCTTCAGAAAATCCTTCGTTAAGCCTCAGAATCTGCCTTTCTTCTCCGGACAGAGGACATAATTGGCTTATGTCTATGAAGTTGCTGGTTATGCTCACCTTATCGCTGTCGACATAATTTTCTATGAACTCAAGTGACCTCCTTGATACGGCAAGTATGTGTGAAGCCCTCTTGTATGCTGCTATCTCAAGCCTTTTCAGCTGCTTTGAGAGCGGACTGCCTTCCCTTACGCTTCTCACAGCCATGTTCCCGGTAAAAACATGCCCGTGTACCGAAAGAATCAATCTCAGCCCCTTTCTCTTACATAATCCCCCCAGTGCCAGGCATGAGTTGACATCCTGTGCATGCACCACATCATAGCTGTTTATGTTAATCTCCTTTAAACACCTGACATATATCATCATGCGTGCGGCAAGAAGCATAAGCCTGAACACCTGATCTATCCTGGTAAGCACCCGTACAAAGTTTACGAACCCGTCTCCATAAAGCTTGAAATCACTGGATTTGTCGCTTACCAGGTTTATGACCTTTACCTTGTGACTTTTTCGTCTCATGCCTTCAGCAAGCATATCCACATACGTTGCCACCCCCCCCCTCACAGGGGTGCCGGAACTTACTATCAGAATATTCATTGCACTCTCAACAATACCTCTCCCCATATATTTTCAAATCTCTCTTCCCCGGTTTCCTTACGTTTGATGTAATATACCGTCAGCACACTGTCTTCATAGAAAACTGAAATATTATCATGGTCCCTTTTATATATCTCAAGCCAGGTTTCAAGCATTTCGCTTTCAGCTCTCCTTCGCACATAGTCTTTTTCAAGAAGAGAATATATTACATTGCTTTTATTGACTTCAAAAATTCTTTTCTCATGGTAAATGAATATATTATTGCTGTAACCGTTACCAAAAGGATCTTTGTAATGTGGATTGGCATTTTTAAGCATTGTTTCAGCATACACATGTATACCCTTGCCATATACCATAGAGTAGGTTTCCCCCTGGGAACTGACTATTGTCCACTCGGTAGGGCGGAACATCTTTGATATCCTCAGATACTGTTCAACCGTACTATCCCATTCCATCTTGTACGGTTTCATGGGTTCAGGTTTTGTAATTACAACAAATACTGCTATTGACAGGCAGACAACTAAATAGAACACTGCACGTGTCCCGGTGATTAAGCAGAACAATCTCGAAAGAACATGTATGCCCATTCCAATAAGCACCGCACACGACATAGCCCATAACTCTCCGGAACGTGTCGCAATCACTATGCTTTTGGTTACTGCACCTCCTATGAAATACAACAGGAACGCTGCTAATCCGAAAACAAGTATGAACTTGACCGCTTCTGCCTCCTCCTTGTTTCTCCTGAATACCAGGACAGTTAAATGAATAACCATAAGCACCATACTTCCAAGTGCGGCGTAATCGGCTATCATCAGCTCAGGTACCATATCGGCCATTGCCATACCCTCAACGGTGCCGGATAAATAATCGGAAGAAGAACTGTGCAATTGACTTCCTATAAGATAACCCAATCCAAGAGGTATAACTGAGACAATGACAGACAGAACACCTGCACAACAGACGGACACAATCCGCCTTAATTTCTGCCTGTATCTGCCAATCAGCAATAACAGCAGAATTATACCCATCCCCAGTCCTACAAACATAAAAGCCAGGGTATGGACCAGCCCCGTCACTGCTGTTGCTGCAGCTGCAACGATAAGGTACTCTCTTTTATTATGCCTCATGTACATGTAATAGAAGTAGAGAGCAGGCATAACAAAAACGAATGCAAATTCCTGGGAATTGGTGGAAGCATGCCTTACCCAGCCCATGGTCAGCATGCTTCCGGCTATCCCATAGACAAAAGCACTGGCAAGTCCCGCAAGCTTGTTGGAAGTAAGCCTGGAAACAATGAAATACAGTGAAAAAATTATGAATATGCTGTTAAGAGGTCCCGTATACCTGAGCACATACAGCGAATCAACAACAGAGAATTTCTGCAGATAAGCAAGATAGATATGAAAACCCTGCGGGTATATTCCATCATGAAACATTATGCGATTGTTTATATACTTCATCCACGCAAGAGTAACGTATGCGTCCGAAAGAGGGGGAGCTGCATGTGTAAGCGCATCCTCAAACCTGATCCATGCAGAAAACGAAATAATGCACAGCAGGGGCAGTCTTTCCAGCAAATTTGCAGGATGTGCCAACTTTACAATTTTAGGCATTACAGCATTTCTTATACTATCAATCTGCTTTTTCAGTGTTTTTAAAGGTGTAATAAGGCCATCTGTGTAGTTTATCAGCCTTATCTGCATAAGGGTATACAGATCCTTCAAGCCTGAAACCCTGTTTTCAAAAAGAAATTTTCTAAGAACCATACCTGCAACAATAATCATAACGGATATCACCTCAAAAAGCTTAAGCGCAACAAGTATATAACCTGTCAATATTAGAAATATAACCATCTTGATATAGTTTGATATAAGTGTCTCCAGTCCGGTATTCCTGGTGCTCTTAAACATTAGCCCCGGCATGATGACATATAGAAGACCGAAGGCCAGAATATACTTTATTATCTTGTCGGCATGGACTGCTACGCTTCCGTAATCAAACTCAGGGAACACCCTAACTCACCTCACTATGCAGCTGCATACAGATAGTAGTCAAGATCCAGCAGAACCTTTCTGACCATGAAAGTAGAGATTGCCAGAAATACCACTGCACCGGCCAGTAAACCAAAAACCGCATAATAGTAATCTATCCACCTGCTGATCAGAAAGCCTGTAACAATATTAACAACCACTGCAATCAGGGTAGAGCGGCCTGCCATCTGCGGCTGCGAAAGTGAAAACAGCATAACCGCATTCATCAAGGCAATGGCAATAATTGCATAAGACACAAGTGCCACTATAAAAACAAACATTGTCACATCACTTGTAATAAGGTCAACTTCAATTGAAGTAAATGGTATGCGCTTTATTGTTGTAACTGCAAAGTAGATTATTACCGAGCTGATTGCCGAAACGAGGGCGACAGGTAACATCAGCCTGTAGTACATATTAAGAAACCGTCTGTTCATACGCCCCGTTTCATAGGCCATATAGTCCTTCTGGCTCTTATCAATATCTATCATGAACTTGTTTATAATTACCTCTGTAAAACCCATCGGGATTACAAGCATAAGCAGTGCAAAGTCCAGGCCCAGCTCGTACTGGCCTCTGAACCAGATTATGTATGGCATATATATGTCATCAGTTGACCATGCTATGACACGGTCGGTAAAGAGAAGCGTAAAATACAAAAAACCGTATGCAAAGTATGGCAAAATGGTATACAGAGTTATTGACATCCTTGGAAGGGAGGAACCCACACCCTCCTCCTGCCGCAACTCCTTTCTAAAAAAGGTATATCGTACATAAAGTATACCCAGCACAGATATAATTGAAAGTGCAATAATCTGTGAAACAATTATGTCATATCT
This sequence comes from uncultured Eubacteriales bacterium, assembly GCA_964471145.1. Lineage (GTDB taxonomy): Bacteria > Bacillota > Clostridia > Acetivibrionales > STF1-152 > CAYYGK01. Next base: position 6,554 of record CAYYGK010000132.1, read on the forward strand.
TAAAACAACAAAAAACACGAAAACCACAAAAATTCCCAGCACTGTAAGCCCGGTGAAAACAAGTTCCTTCTCAAGTATGTACATAACCGTTATTGAAAGCCATATTGAAGAAAGGAAGAAATAATACAATACTATAACGGTAATCATCCTGTGGGGAAACGCCTGAATGAACAGATTTAAAAGAAGTATTGTAACGGCTATTGCTATGCATGTAACATATCCCAGGCGGATAAACTTGAATATTATTCTCCTGGCAAGGTAAAAGTAACCCTGCTTTACATATAAAAAACCTCTCCTTGCAATGGACTGCATGAATCCCCCTACTGTCATGAAACTTAGTATTGTGCCTATGGCAATGCTGGTGGCAAGCTCAAGCGAAAGGTAAACATATGACCACAGGGAAAAACGCAGCGTAAGCATCGCTATTACTGATACTGCCATTGGCAGAGCAAATATCGAACCCCTAAGGAAACTCTTGACAATATGATAGGTATATAAAAAAAAGCCTGTCTTCTCTTTTGACTTGATTCCCCTGCTTTTTGTCTTTTGCTTTAACTGCATGAAAATCTCATAGGCAAGCTCAAACACATCCTCAGCACCAAAAACTTCGGATACCCGTGCGTCTGTCCATCCTGCCGACTCAATAATTGCAGCGACCTCATAATGGTCCCCGGGATCTGCATTTTTATCCTCAACCAGCTCCATCAGTTTGTGGAACTCCTGCCGGTCTGATATGCCGGAGCTCTTTATGTCCCTATGGGTTATATCAATGCTGTCCATTGTATTTAATCACCCAGCCCGGGTATTTTCATATTCACTATAAGTTCGGGCAGCTTTCCATTTCTTTCGGCAGAAGCAATAACATCCGGCGTGATGTTCTTTCCTGCCTTTATAATTGTACCTCCTTCGGAATCTGACAAATCTTTACCAGCTACCTTGCCTACAATGTATTTGAGCTTGAGCTGGTCAATTTCATTATCGAGAGCGCTGCTTGAAAACTTTTCCTGGTTGTTGTCATCCTTTTTATTTTCGCGGGGTTTTGCCTCATAAGACCCTGCGCTTTCGGCAACTT
>CAYYGK010000133.1:0-7623 GCA_964471145.1 uncultured Eubacteriales bacterium
AGAGGATTTGGTATCCAGGGGCGGTTTACCATATAATGAGCAGGGGAAACCGAAGATCTTATATTTTCCGGGATGAAGAGGACTATTAAGTCTATCCGGGAATTTTGGAGCAGGCAATGATGAGGCATTCATATGTTCTGTATACCTGTTGCCTTACGACAAATCATGTGCATCTTCAGATAGAAACAAGAAATATTGAGATATGGAAGATCATGAGGCATGTTTATTTGTCATATACAAAGTAGCAAGCTCGTTTTACTCACAACGGTAGCGGGTACGCCCCGAATTTTGGCGAAATTAGTCGAATATAAAGTTTGTTTTTGCTAATAGAAAAAAATCCTCAGCTCTCTTCTGCACTTTATAGGTATTAGACCTACCGGTGTTACACATAAAAGGTTCGAGCATTCATTGGGTGTGATGGAACTTTCAACCAGGATATTTGATGTTATTACGAATCAAGAAAATATTTGTAATGACATTAGAGAAACAATACTACGAAGATATAATAAGAGTTGCTGTTGGGCCTGAAAAGCTGCCAGAATCATCTCCCAAAAAGGGGGTCTGAACAGTAACGGCAAAACTGCCTTAAAAAAGATGCCGCAGCCAGGCCTTGCATCACATTAAAATCCCGGGTATTATATATATAGATAAAAGGTTTTTGAATTAACAAGATAGAAGTTATGCAAGAGGGGGGTCATTCTGAAACAGAGAATAAGGGCCAATCTATTGGTCCTGACAGACATGGTGCTTGTAAATGTGTCGGTAATATTAGCATACTGCCTTAAGTTTGAAGGACAGTTTGAGCAGATACCCAGGAACTTCCTCTCATCCCTGGTCTACCTTGCCATACTTGCCACAGTGGTCAAGATTATCTGTTTTGCTTCATTCAGGCTCTACAGCAGCCTGTGGAAATACGCAGGTGTATATGAACTTATGTCGGTAGTTAAAGCAACATTTGTGGCAAATGGTATTGTTATCGGGTATATATTTGCGGAATATTATGTTACAGGTGATCTGCTCGCACCCCGAAGCCTGTTTGGGATTGCTTTTTTGCTGGACATGCTCCTTGTAGGGGGTGTAAGGTTTGCTTACAGGGGTCTAAGGCGGATACTCAGGGGTGACAGGATACGCCTTACCAACGCCAAAAGGGTAATGATAATTGGAGCAGGGGATGCCGGCTCCATAGTGGTGAAGGAGTTTCGGAATAACCCGGGGCTTAAGTCTGTACCCGTATCAATTATAGATGATGACATTGCAAAACACGGAAAGAAGTTAAATGGTGTGCATATAGACGGGGGAAGAAAAAGAATCATAGAGGTAGCCAGAAAGAAGGGCATAGACGAAATAATAATTGCAATACCCTCAGTTTCAAACAGGATTGTAAATGAGATATATGCTGAGTGTTCAAAGACACGCTGCAAGGTAAAGATACTGCCTTCGGTATCCCAGTTGATAGATGAGTCTGTTGTACTGCAGAGGATTAGAGAGGTAAACATAGAAGACCTTCTTGGAAGGTCTGTTGTGAATATGAATAATATGGAGCTTTTATGGTTCTTAAAGGACAAGGTGGTTCTTGTGACCGGGGGAGGGGGGTCCATCGGGTCTGAGCTCTGCAGGCAGATTTGCGAGTATGGTCCGGGGGCTCTTGTCATACTGGACAACTATGAGAACAGCCTGTATCACATACTGAATGAGATAGAATATAAATACCCGGCTTTGGATGTAGTGCCTGTTGTAGCCAACATACGTGAGAGGCACCGTATAGACGAGATAATGGAGAAATATAAACCGGATGTTGTTTTTCATGCTGCGGCGCACAAGCATGTACCGCTTATGGAGGGCAGTCCTGCTGAAGCGGTAAAGAACAACGTATTCGGTACCCTGAATGTGGCTGAGTGTGCCGACCGGCACAATGTACGCAAGTTTGTGCTGATATCCACCGATAAGGCCGTAAACCCCACCAATATCATGGGAGCCACCAAAAGGATTGCGGAAATGATAGTCCAGGCGCTTGATACACAGTCTTCCACCGAGTATGTGGCGGTAAGATTCGGCAATGTTCTGGGCAGCAACGGCAGTGTGATTCCGCTGTTTAAAAAGCAGATAGAACAGGGAGGGCCTGTTACCGTAACCCACAGGGATGTCATAAGGTACTTCATGACAATACCCGAGGCTGTACAGCTTGTGCTGCAGGCGGGTGCTATGGCAAACGGCGGAGAAATTTTCGTGCTTGACATGGGAGAACCGGTAAAGATATATGACCTTGCAAAGAACCTTGTAAAGATGTCAGGTTTTGAGCCGGATGTAGACATAAAGATTGAAATAACGGGCCTGAGGCCCGGAGAAAAGCTGTATGAGGAACTGCTTCTGGAAGAAGAGGGCCTTATGGCTACAAAGAATGAAAAAATACATGTGGCAAAACCCGTTTTCACCGACATGGAGATGTTAAAGAGGGAAATAGAATGCCTCAGGGAAATGTCTGTAGAGAACCCTGAAGGAATAAAGGATTATATAAAAAGAATTGTACCCACATACAAACAGGAGCAAATGGAGAACCTGCCGGTAAGTTAGTTCTAATACCCGGGATATAACAAGACTGTCCGGAACTTAACCGTTCCGGATATTTTTTTGGCCCTTGCAGAACATACGTTTGTTAATGAAAATAACTTCTCTTTCCTGAGAAATATGTTAAAATACATGTAAGGACGGGAGTGGGGGGAAAGGGAGAAACATGTCGGATAAGGTTACATTGAAAATACCAAGGCAGCTGTATAACAGGCTGCAGGAGATAATTTCGGAAAGCGGGTTTAACAGCGTGACGGAGTTTGTGGTGGATGTCATGAGGGACCTTGCTACTGCAGAAGGCATGGAGGACAGGGAAAGGGATACCCTTGACCTTACAAGGGAAGAGGTTGAGGCTATTAAGAAAAAGCTCAAAAAATTCGGTTATCTGTAGGAAATGTATTGAATAAAGGTGTAAACAATGATAGGATTACTATAACACTCCTATAGGAGTGTCGGTAATCCTAATTTTTATGGGAGGTTTTGTTATGATTAAGCCGCATGGAGGAGAACTTAAGAACAGGTATATGAGCAGTTCGGAAGCACAGGAGTATCAAAAAAGGCTGGATGATATGAAGAGCATCGTCCTTGATGAGAGGGAAATATCTGATGTTGAACTTATAGCAAACGGAGCTATGAGCCCTCTGGAAGGGTTCATGTGCAGGGAGGACTATACGGGTGTTGTTGAAGGCATGAGGCTTCAAGACGGCACTGTGTGGTCAATACCCATAACACTGCAGGTTGAGAAAAACGCTGCTGCCAAATACGGTGAAGGGCAAGAGGCTGCTCTTCTGGATGGTGAGGGAAGACTTGTCGGGGTTCTGACTGTTGAGGACAGGTTTGAACGGGATGCAGAAAACGAGGCAGGGAAAGTCTACCGTACAACCGACAGAGAACACCCTGGTGTAAAGTATCTATACGAGAAGGGTGATGTTCTGCTTGGCGGTAAAATAAAGGCCGTCAAAAGACAGATAAGGGATGAGTTCTTTGAATACAGGCTGGACCCGGCAGAGGTAAGGGAGAAGTTTTCGGAAAGGGGCTGGAAGTCTGTAGTGGCCTTCCAGACAAGGAACCCTATCCACAGGGCGCATGAGTATCTCCAGAAGACTGCCCTGGAGCTTGTAGACGGGCTTTTGATACACCCGCTTGTGGGCTTTACCAAGCCGGGTGACATACCTGCCGATGTAAGGCTTAAGTGCTATGAGACAATGATGGAAAAGTACTACCCCCAGGACAGGGTAATGCTTTCTGTATTTCCTGCCGCCATGAGGTATGCAGGGCCAAGGGAGGCGGTCTTCCATGCAATATGCAGGAAGAACTACGGCTGTACGCACATGATTATAGGCAGGGACCATGCAGGCGTCGGAAACTACTACGGCACATATGATGCACAGAACATATTTGATGAATTTACACAGCAGGAGACAGGAATAAACATAATGAAGTTTGAGCACAGCTTTTTCTGCAAAGTATGCGGCAATATGGCTTCAAACAAGACATGTCCTCATTCGGGAAAGGACAGGGTTTTCTTAAGCGGTACAAAGGTAAGGGAGATGCTATCAAAGGGAGATGACCTTCCGGCAGAGTTTACAAGGCCTGAGATAAGCAGCATACTTAAGGAATATTACCAGGGGTTAAAGTAGGGTATGGACAGGAAAGTTGCGGTTATAGGGCTGGACTGTGCTGATCCCGTGCTTGTCTTTGACAGATGGCTGGATGATCTGCCAAACATAAGGGGACTGGTTAAAAGTGGAGTGTGGGGAAGGCTGCGCAGCACCGACCCTCCCATAACCGTTCCTGCATGGATGAGCATGGTTACAGGGAAGGATCCCGGGCAGCTGGGCATTTACGGGTTCAGGAACAGAAAGGACTACTCCTATGACAGCATGACTTACGCAAATTCAAGGCTGCTTAAGGAAAAAGCAGTCTGGGATATTGTTGGAGAGCATGGCGGAAAGAGCATCCTTATAGGGATACCGATGACCTATCCCCCCCGCCCGGTAAACGGGTGGATGGTCAGCGGGTTTTTGACACCTGACTCAGGATACAGCTATTCATGGCCTGATAAGCTCAAGGAAGAGATAGAACAGGTGGTGGGGGAATACAGGTTTGATGTGGAAAACTTCAGCCCCGACCACAGGGACCAGCTGTTAAATGAGATATATGAGATGACAGACAAGAGGTTTACTCTTGCCCGTCATATGCTGGGCAGCAGGGATTGGGACTTCTTCATGATGGTTGAGATGGGTGTTGACAGGATACAGCACGGCTTCTGGAAATATCTTGACGGGGACGGCAGGTACGCTAATGCTATTAAGGAATACTATATGCACCTTGACGGGCTTATAGGGAAACTGCTGGAGTTATTCGGGGATGCAGCGGTTTTTGTGGTGTCCGACCACGGTGCAAGGAAGATGGAGGGCGGCATAGCCATAAACGAGTGGCTGATAAGGGAAGGCTATCTTGTGCTGAAGGAGAGGAAAGTAAAACCCCACAGGCTGAGGAACGAAGACATAGACTTTGAAAAGACAGCTGCCTGGGGATACGGTGGATACTACGGCAGGATATTCCTGAATGTAAAGGGCAGGGAGAAGAATGGAACAGTTGGTGACTATGAGAGGGTGAGGGATGAACTGGCCCGGGGCCTTGAATCACTTACTGATGAGAACGGGAAGGCTATGGGCAATACAGTGCTCAAGCCGGAGGAAGCATATGAAAGCGTAAGGAACATACCTCCCGACCTGCTTGTATACTTCGGGAACCTTAGCTGGAGGGCGGTTGAGACGGTAGGAACCGGAAGCATATATACATATGGTGAAAAGTCCTGGCCGTATGATGCCAACCATTCACTTTATGGCATTTATATAAGAAGCGGAGAGGGTATAAGAGGGAGCATAAGGAAGGATGAGAACATATCAGGCATAGCCCCTGCCATTCTGTATGAGATGGGTATAGGCAGGGAACAGATAACACTAAAATAATGGAGGATGAGGAAAAATGGCAGAGCAGAAGGCAACGAACATAACCTGGCATGCAAGCCGGATTAAAAAAAGCGACAGGGAGAAACTCACTGCACAGAAGGGTGTAGTTGTATGGTTTACGGGACTTTCAGGTTCAGGCAAGTCCACAGTGGCAAACCTGGTGGAAAAGAAGCTGTACGACAGGGGCAGGCTTTCTTACAGGCTCGACGGTGACAACATAAGGCATGGGCTCAACAAGAACCTTGGGTTCTCCCCTGAAGACAGGGAGGAGAATATAAGGAGAATAGGAGAGGTTGCAAAGCTTTTTGCGGATGCGGGTATAATTGCGCTTACCTCTTTCATATCCCCGTATGCAAAGGACAGGGATGCTGCAAGGGTACTGCTTGAAGAGGGAGAATTTATTGAGGTGTATGTCAAGTGTCCTGTGGATGAGTGTGAGGTAAGAGACCCCAAGGGCTTGTATGACAAGGCAAGAAAAGGCATTATAAAGGAGTTTACCGGTATATCAGCACCATATGAGGAACCAAAGAATGCTGAAATTGTACTGGAAACTGAAAAGGAGACAGAGGAAGAAAGCGCACAAAAGGTAATTGAGTACCTTGAAGAAAAGGGTGTTATATAGCAAAGCAAAAATCATATATCTCCCCGGCTGTATTATATGATATCATTAATACAGCCGGGGAGTTGTTTATTCAAATATTAAAACATGGAGATGAGAGGTATTCATGGATAATTTTAAGGCGGTTATATCAGTTATAGGCCTGGGTTATGTAGGGATGCCTATAGCAGTAGCTTTTGCCAAAAAGGTCAGGGTTATAGGTTTTGATGTTAACAAATCAAAAATTGATCTGTATAAATCGGGTATTGACCCGACAGATGAAGTGGGTAATGAAGCTATCAGGAATACGGCTGTTGAGTTTACATCGGATCCGGAAAGGCTAAAAGAAGCAAGATTTCATATTGTTGCTGTACCTACACCGGTAAATGCGGACCATACACCCAATCTGTCACCAATAAAGAACGCAAGTACCATACTGGGAAGAAACCTGGCCAAAGGGTCTGTAGTAGTTTACGAATCTACGGTCTTTCCCGGTGTTACAGAAGATATATGCGTCCCTGTCCTGGAGAGGGAATCGGGCTTTAAATGCGGAGAGGATTTCAAGGTGGGTTATTCGCCTGAGCGAATTAACCCCGGAGACAAGGCACATACACTTAAGAATATTATCAAGGTTGTATCAGGCATGGACAAAGAGACACTGGATATTGTTGCAGGCATGTATGAACTTATAGTGGAGGCAGGGGTGTACAGGGCAGCTTCCATAAAGGTTGCAGAAGCTGCAAAGGTAATAGAAAACAGCCAGAGGGATTTAAACATTGCGTTTATGAATGAGCTGAGCCTGATATTCAATCTTTTAGGGATTGATACCAGGCAGGTGTTGGAGGCTGCAGGTACCAAATGGAATTTTCTTAAGTTTTATCCCGGACTTGTCGGAGGACACTGTATAGGTGTGGATCCGTATTATCTAACGTACAAGGCGGAAGAAATGGGTTATCACCCCCAGGTAATACTGGCAGGGAGAAGGATTAATGACAGCATGGGAAAATACGTTGCCTCAAACACTGTAAAACAGCTTATCAGGGCAGACAGGCCTGTGAAGGGGTCAAAGGTTCTGGTTATGGGATGTACCTTTAAGGAGAATGTTCCGGATGTGCGCAACTCTAAAGTATTTGATATAGTAAATGAGCTGTTTGAGTATGGAATAGATGTAAAGGTAAGTGACCCGTTGGCAGATACTGATGCGGTAGAAAAAGAGTATGGGATAAAGATAGAATGTATGGACAGTATAGAATCCGTAGACTGCATTATAGCTGCAGTATCTCATAGTAGTTATAAAAAAATCGATTTGGAATCACTGAAAACCAGATACTCTAACAGGAATAAACCGGTATTGATAGATATAAGAGCGGTATATAATAAGAATGAGGCACAAAGAAAAGGCTTTTTGTATTGGAGTCTGTAGCAAGTTCCTTCAAATTAAGAATAGCTCCCGTTACGCTGGGGGGTTTTTATTGTTTACGT
>CAYYGK010000134.1:0-5367 GCA_964471145.1 uncultured Eubacteriales bacterium
ATATATCAACGCATCAAAAAATGTATTCCAGTGCATCACTGTGTAAAAGAGGGTTATTACGGCAATTACCGGCCCGGACAGCGGCAAAACTATATGAAGTATGAACTTAGTATTAGTGCAGCCGTCTAGCTGTGACGCTTCAAGCATTTCATCCGGTATATTTGTCTGAAAGAATGTCCTGGTGATTATTACATTATAGACAGCCATAGCTTTTGGAAGCCATAATGCCCACCGTGTATTAATAAGTCCCAAGTCCCTCACTAGCAGAAATGTAGGAATAAGCCCACCAGTGAATAGCATGGTAAAGGTAAACACAAACATTATAATGTTTCTGCCGATGAAATCTTTTCGTGACAATGGATACGCAGCCATGATTGTAAGTATTACGTTAATAGCGGTACCTACAATCGTGTATGTCATAGAATTGATATACCCACGCCAAATCTGCGGGCTGTTGAAAACTGCTTTATAGCCTTCAAAAGTAATATCTACGGGATACAACCATACTTTCCCCGCCATAACCGCATAAGGTGAACTGATTGAAGAACTCAATACATATATAAGAGGATACAAAACCAGCATGAAACACACAGTCAGAAATATTGTATTAATAATATTGAAAACTTTATCAGATTTTGTCTGTATTTCTGTCGTTCCGCTTTTCATCATTACCCCCATTCCTTTTACCATAAGCTTGTTTCGCCAACCTTTCTGGCAATCCGGTTTACAGTGATCAATAAAACAAAACTGATCACCGACAAAAATAACCCAATAGCAGAAGCATATGAATAATTGGGAATTGAAGAACTTATCCCCACCTTGTATACATATGTCTGAATAACCTCTGATGCCGATAGGTTCAATGGGTTTTGCATTAACAGAACTTTTTCAAATCCAATGTTCATAATCTGCCCAAAACTAAGGATAAGCATAATGACAATTGTTGGCATTATACTTGGTAAGTCTATATGCCATATCCTTTGAATCTTATTTGCTCCGAAAACAATGGCTGATTCATGAAGCTCTATATCTACACTGGATAGTGCAGCTAAATATATTATGGACCCCCATCCTGCTCTCTGCCATATATTAGTCCACACATATATGGAGCTGAAATACTGTGGTTTTGACAGGAAATTTACAGGATCTCCACCCAATGATTGGACCAGTAAATTGACCACTCCTGTTCGGATGGACAGAACTTGCATGATGATACCAACCATAACAACCGTAGATATGAAATGCGGCGCGTAAGTTGCCAACTGTACCGTCTTCTTATACGTCTTATTTGTACAGTAATTCAGCATCAGAGCAAGGATTACCGGTACGGGAAAGCCTGCCAATAATGAATAAATACTTAATTCAATTGTGTTCCCCATGATTTGCAGAAAACTGTAACTGTCAAAAAAATGATTGAAGTGCTTAAGTCCTACCCAAGGACTCTGACCAATACCTTTTGCTAGCATATAATCCTTGAATGCTATATGTGCACCATACATCGGCAAGTATTTGAATACTATTATGTATGCCACAGGCAAGAGAATAATCAGGTATAGGTCCCAGTTCCTTTTAAAATCATGGACACTGTATCTACCTGGGATTTTCCCTGATTTTTTTAATGGAATCAATATGTTATAATGTGTCTTCAATAAAACTCCTCCTTTAAAATCTAACCAAATTATATAATCACAAAAGGGTCTGGTTAAACAACCATTTACTATTTAACATACAGTTCGTTACAAAAGTCGACACACACTTCATTCCAGACATACATTCCAATACAATATTTAAATACCCACCCGCAGCCCCTTGTTTTACAGGGTATCAAGTGAGTCCAGCATGACATCTTCCTCTTCTGTTTCCATGCAGACAACCGGATAAATATCATCAGGCTTCTTTTGAGGGAGGACAAGAATTATCCGGTTTTGCTTGAGTGATGATATATATTGTCTTTCCACTTTGACCTTTTCGCCTGTGGATAGAATATAAGCTTGTTTAATGCTGTTTGCTAGACAATGAATAACAATGTTGTGAGTCCACTTGAGTACATGCACAAACAGTTTACCAGGTTTATGTGTAAACATTATGTCATCCATCTCATAAGGAAAAACAGGAACCGGTTCTGTTGCGTATATTGAGTCTCCATTTTCATTCATCCACTTACCTGTAGCCTTCAATATGTCTATGCTGGGCTTGGGTACAATGCCCTTACCGTCAGGTCCAATATTAAGCAAATAGTTGCCACCTCTGCTGTTGATTCTTATAAGCAGTTTTATTAAACGTTCAGGAGTCTTCCAGTTGTTGTCATAATATTTGTAGCCCCAGGTGTCATTCAGAGTCGCCGGTACTTCCCAGTCACCATGGTAAGGTAAAGAAGGAATTTTATTATCACCCGTACTCATATAGTCACCCAGCTGATTACCTATCCTGCCGCTTACTAGACAATCCGGCTGGATGCTTTTAACCAGCTGGACAAGATCTCTACTGTATTCAGTTGAAATAGACATGGGAGTATCAAACCAAATAAGTCCAATGTTTCCATATTGAGTAAGTAGCTCTCTTATTTGAGGCTTGCACTTTTCTTCAAAATATCTATCAAAATTCTGTTCATTTTCATGTCTTTGCAACATTTTATCAAACAATCCCTTTATGCCTGTACTGGTAATATCAGGAATTGATCCGTAACCGTATCCGTCCGGATGATGCCAATCCTGTGTCTGAGAATAATAGATTCCAAGCTTAATGTCTTGTCTTTGACATTCCTCAGAAAGCTCCTTCAAAGGGTCTTTATTAAATGGAGTTGCGTCAACAATGTTGTATTTTGAACATTTTGAATGATACATGGCAAATCCATCATGATGTTTAGCGGTTATGACTATATATTTCATACCTGCCTGCTTTGCTAGGCTTACCCACTCTTTGGAATTATATTGTACCGGGTCAAAATCAGTAGCAATTTTCTCATATTCCCTTACTGGTATATTTAACCACTTCATAATCCACTCAGCTACAAGAGGTGTCTTGACACCCTTCCATTGCCCCGCCAGCTGTGAATACAGTCCCCAGTGAATAAACATACCGAATTTTGCTTTCTTCCACCACTTCTGGCCACAATCCTTTGGCATTTAATATCTCCTCACTTTTATGTTTTATTTTTGTTTTGTATAGGTAGGGCAGCAATATAGTATGCAGCAGTGTATGCATTTCCCTCTGTATCATTAAACCATGCCTCTAATCGTGTCCTGCCCCGTTTCAATTCAAGCTTGAATACGGCACAGGTATCTTTATTACCAATATTAACAGATGCTGTCTTCCCCTGTATCCTGATAATAGCCTCATTAAGCTTAAGAGATTTGCCACCGGAATAAAGGCCCCAACCCTTCTGCTGGATGTTGTCTCTACTGAAGGTTATATCATATCCGTTGATCCCTTCTGTTACAGGTCTTTTTTCTGATTTAGGCCATCTACTTAACTCAAACTGCCACACACCCTCTTTCTCTACTTCAATTTCCCAGTATCCAAAAACATTTATACCCCTGCGGATATGCCCCTGGTGCCATGCAGTATCACATTCCTCATTTCTTAAATCATGGCAAGTAAATTCCGTAGGCTTATCCCCCAAAACTACAGGTGCTTCTTCATCGAAATTCACTGAAACCTTATCCCACCACTTTTCATATTCCCCACGCAGCCGTTCGACCACCTTCTTGTTATGACAGGCCACATCGTACCGCTGTTCTCGGTCTTTTCCCATATCATATAGTTCCTTTCCGTTTACCAATCTCCATCCGTTTGTCATTACCGAACTTTTTCTCCACTTTGATGGATATGCCACCCTCTGGGAATCTGTAACAATAGTCCTTTCCTCCCATTTGTCATACTTGCCATACAGCAGAGGTGAAATGTCTTTGCCGTGGAAGCTGACCCCTTTCATGACAGGAATTTTACAAATATTTAATATAGTAGGCATGAAGTCTATATTTGCGGTTATCTCATTAATATCCGATCCATGCGCCAGATTGCCTGCGGGCCATCGGATAAAAAACGGCACCCTGTGCCCACCATCATATTCAGAATTCTTCATACCTCTTAGTCCTGCATTGAAACCTTCTTTTACAAAACTCCTGCTATCTAAAGTTGAACCGCCACTGCTGCCATTGTCTGTCATAAAGATTAGAATGGTATTGTGTTCCAACCCCCATTCTTTTAACCTTTCTCTTAACAACCCGAAATTTTCATCTATATTAGTTATCATCCCATAAAATCTTGCCCTGTCATCACAAACTTTACCTTGATATGCATCCGAATATTTTTTATCAACGTTATACGGCATATGAGGAGCATTAGTCGCTATATAGCAAAAAAACGATTCATCCTTGTTCCTATATATAAAATCTATCGCCTCCTTGAAAAACACATCTGTACAATAACCGTTGAACTTCTCAGGAATACCATTAACATAGTAGGTGTCATCAAAGTAATCATTCCCCCAGTAATCAGGTGTCTGGCCGACACCGCCTCCTCCGTGTACTATAGATGTTTCAAATCCTCTGTCATGGGGACGGTATGGATACTCATCACCCAGGTGCCATTTGCCAAAAATACCTGTACGATAGTTGTTTTCATTTAATGCCAGAGCCAATGTCCATTCATCTTTCCTTAATAGTGATCGTCCGCCAACAGTATGCCACACCCCGGTACTGTTGGCATAGTGACCTGTCATTAAACCCGCGCGTGTCGGTGCACAAGTGGGACCTACATGGAAATTGGTAAGCCTTACACTTTCATTGTGAAAATGATCAATGTTCGGTGTATTTAATATCGGGTTGCCTGTACACCCCAGATCTCCATATCCTTGATCGTCTGTCAGTATAAAAATTATGTTAGGCCTGTCTTCCATATGTTATACCTCTGCTTTCAACTTTTTTATCTTTGAACCACTATTCAACACAATTCAACTATCTGATGTATGTGAACTTCAGGTACAGTAAACTCAACTAATCCATCCTTTTTACTAAAGTTAAGTTCACAGCCATCCGGTCTCAGAATTACTTTCTTTACATTCTCATCTCTTACTTTTACTTTGATATTGTAAACGGGCATGATTTTTTCGATCGGATCATATAATGCCTTTTTTCTGCTTCCTGTGTGTACATTCTGGAAATTGATAAGATGCAGATATCTTGTACTATCCTTTTGCATCATATTTGTCTCTAACGCAGGAGATGCAATAACTTCATAAGGTTTATCCGTATCATATTTATTTATGCAGCTGTTTACAATGGTCTCCCCCACCGACGAAAACCCCAGCCCCGCCAACATCTCGATATCCTCCTGACGCTCACGTAAGGGAGGTAATTTTATCTC
>CAYYGK010000134.1:5377-7618 GCA_964471145.1 uncultured Eubacteriales bacterium
AATGATTATTATCCCAGTACGAAGAGAATATAGGTGCTGCAATATATACTCCAGTCCCATCTCCAAACCTATTTGCTGATATTGCAGGATACCTGCTTATATCCCCAGGTGGTGGAAATTCATGTCTGAAAACTCTCGGCTCTACCGACTCTCCACACGGCCATTGGATATGGCTTAAAACATCTGCGGTGTTTGGTATTGCCTTTGTGAACACGCCGTCAAGCAGCTGTGGAATGAAAGCATTCCCTTTCCACAAGTCCCTGTTCTCAGTCATGTAAGCAAAACTGTATGGAGCGTATTCCAAAAGGTCTAAACCCAGCACATCAGAAAGAAGATAATTTGAAATGCTCTTATCTACTGACGCTTTTCCTTCTGTTACTAAAACTCCTCCATCCGAAACAAATTTTCTGATTTTATCTATTGAGTTTTTATTCAAACTTGCAGTTTCAGTCAAAATAACAACTTTATATCTCTGCAAATCACCAAAGTTGTTATTATAGAATATATCAAACTGCTGGTGCCCTTCTATAAGCATTTTCATCGCTCCCAGAGTAGATGCATCACCATCTGTTTCATAATACCAGTTAGATGGATAATTTCCTAATAGAGCAATATGCGGTGTGCTCTTTGCCCTTGTGCAATATTCTTCTCTCTCTTTTACAAAAGAAAATGCTTCACCTATAACATTGTAGACTCCCGACTGCAATTTCCCATCAGTCAACACCTGATCTCCAACATTAACTATTCCCCCGTTTGCCATAATTGCAGAAAATTCATACTTCAGCTGCTCTGCCGTTTTGCACGACATAAGTCCCCATCCTTCTGTAAATCTGACTGTCATTATCTGAACAGGAACATCCAGTGCCCTGGCATATCGACTTCTGAAAGAGTGGCACAAAAAGGTTCCTGAAGCTGGCTGTGACTCCCACAGTCCATAATCATTTAGCTTGTTGTATCCCTCCGGCTCTCCCATCTTCCAAGCTCCGTTACCGCCAACCATCACATGTGGCTTGATGGTTTTTACTGCGTTTCTTATTTCTTGCATGGTCCTTATTGAGGTGTTTATGGAAAACTCTTTGATAATCCCCGGACCTTGCTCCAAGAGTTCTGTTGTAAGTTCAATGCCATACTCCTTGAAGAATTTTCTTTTGCAATACATACAGAAACATTTATGAAAGAAAATATACGGTATATCCAGCAAAAACCCATCGACATCATAATTCCTGGTTATCTCTATCATCTGCGGCAGTACGATTTCTTCCCTGTACGGACTGTTCAAACAAGGCTGATTCCACACCTGCCCCTTAATATTTCTGGGTTCCCCCTTTTCATCTACCTGATACCAGTCCGGGTTGTTTTTTACTGCATACTCATCTGTACCAAGCGAATAATATGCTATTACCTTTATGTCACTTTTATGTGCTTCATTTATAATCTCACCCAGAAAATCCGGTTCTAATCCCTTGTGTTTATGTCCTATCGATGTATTGTAAAAAGAATTGCCAAAATGACATTTTGCAAAGGCTCCAATTACATTCACATTCGCCCTTTTTAATTCATTTACAAACTCTTTTGCATTAAAATTCTTTATTGCATCCTTAGGAAACTCCGGCATGTGAAAATCAATATGTACCTGCCGTATTCTGTCCCAAAACCACGAATTATCCATATCACAATATCCTTTCCTCTTTTAATACTTATTAGCTGGTTTTATTCATTACTTCCATAAGATAATTTAATGAATCTTCAAGATAGAATTCATGCCATCCATGAAACTCAGAGTATTTAAACCTATCACCCAAACCAAGCCCGTCATAGAATTTTCTAGCCCTTGATACCTCAAATCTTGCTGATTCCACAGGCACAGCAGCATCGTAAATTCCCTGCTCCAGAATACATACCCTGGGACAGATCATCCCTGCCATTTCTGCACTGGAAAACTTGTTTAAATATCTGACAGGCCACACAATAATACTTCTGTTTTCATGTGGCGTTTTTATGAACATGTCACCATTGGCAAAGCCACATGAACTTATACAATACTTTATTCTTTCATCGAGAGCAGTTAATGCTATAGTAGTCATGGCCCCAAAAGACAGCCCTGCACATACAGTCTGATTTGAATCTATCTCTTCCCTTCCCAGCAGATGATCCAGTGCTCTTCTAAGCTTAAATATCTCGATTGCGTAAAGAGAGGTTCCAACACTCATGCCCTTCATGTCCGGAATGATCCGGGCCTGA
>CAYYGK010000135.1:0-7609 GCA_964471145.1 uncultured Eubacteriales bacterium
TTGGACAGTCATAAACACCACGGATCACTCTGCGGATTTTCTTCTCATCTTCAAGCCTTTCAAGTGATTTGCTTATTGCTTTGTAATTGGCTATGTCAACGAAGTCTTTTGCTATAAAAGCACTTTCGGGCGGCAAGGATAATATTCGGTTGTAGATTAAATCTGTGTATGATGAATTACCCAACACAATTCCTCCTGTCGCAAAAATTATATAATTTTTGCGACACAAAGTCAACTCTTTAATTATTATTACCTTAATAAATCTAATTTATTATATGTGGGCTTAATAAAATTTTCAAAGGAAATCAATATTTTATTCAAAAAGCTTTGCATGAAAGCTCAAAAGATAATCGGCAAATATTAAATTGGCCACTTATCTTTTGAAATTTATTAATTCCTTATGAGCAGCCACAAAACTTTCATGTCATTTATTCTCCGACAGACTCAGCCAGAATTTCCTGCATACAGTCATCCATGTCCAACAGAAATGAGAACAGAAAATACTGTCGAGCCTCAGGATGTTTTATCATCAGCTCAGCGTCTTCCAGGAACTGAAGTCCTGAAACATCAAATAAAATACGCAATATAGCCATCATTTCAGCTTCTTGACCTTTCTGGTACATATGATTTAAGACAGTCGAAATTCTTTCCATAGATTGGGCGTCATTCTCTGAGAATGTCAAGATAGTTTCAACAAATGGAGCAGTCATAGCCCCGGATATCAGATTAATTTTGTTCCGAGATATTTCCCCGGATGGCAATAAAATACCTTTGTCATAAAAAGGTTTTGGTTCGTTGATGTTTTCATAATATTCATTTGAATCCCCCCTTAAATTTCCCGTGGTGACACGGGTGATACAATTGTGAATTCCATACAGATCAAGTCTGCAAAATATTAAATACTGGTGAGTGGAATTTACGCAGCTATACTCGAGTAAATTGCATAATTTTTGGTGCCAAATTGGTGCCATAGCTTACAAAACGACTCTATAAAAAGAAATATAGAAAAATAAGGAAATATAACAAAAGCTGATTTTCATGCGGGTTTCAGCCGAGGAGCAGTAAAGATTTATGTGACATTATAAGAAGATAATTCCATTTATCATGCCTGGAAATCGTGTGTACGTTAATAGCGTACCGAGGGTTCGAATCCCTCTCTCTCCGCCAATGTAACCACGGTAAGTGGTCGGATAGGGAGAATCGGTTGGTGTTTTGGACGCACAGCCGATTCTTCCTTTTTTATCAGAAAGAAATGGTTTTTGATTAGCCGCAGATTTTTTAAAATCAATATCAACCTGTGGCAGCTGAAAATTTGGACGAAAATTATAGTATATATCAATATGGTCTTTAAATATCATGACCCTGTCAATAAAAAGTTCAACAAGTTTCTTTGTGTTTATAAGTCTGCCTTCACGAAACATATCCCTTGCTTTTTTGAAACTCTGCCTGATCTGCTCCATTGAAACTGATGTTTCAGAATCATCCAAGTCAATGTCATTAAGACTATTCTGTAGCTCGCCTTTCTCTTTTTCAAGCTTTGACAGTTTTGAAAGCAGTGCTTCTGATCCTGTCTTTGCCAAGAGATTTACCAGATTGCTTATTTCACGGTCAACAGCCTTCAACCTTTTTTTAAGGTTATCTTTCATCATTATGACATCTGAATTTTTTGACAACTGATAACTGCTGTACTCATCTTTCATTACGGGAATTAAACTGTCATCAAAAACATATTCAGAAAGTTTCTCAAGTACATATGCTTCAATATGATCTCGCTTTATTTCTTTGTTCGTGCATTTCTGCGTTCTGTCCCGATTTCTGCAGCGATATGAAATGAAATATGACTTTGCAGTATGCCCGCTTTCACGCCGGTTTCCAACAAATGATAAATTACATTCCCTGCACAATATCTTACCCCATAATAAGTAAACTTCCTTTGCTTTGTATTTTGCCCTTATCTTAACATTGGTTTTAAGCTTTTACTGTACCCGGTCAAAATCTTCAGGTTTGATAATTGCTGGAACTCCATCATCAATTCTGATTATTTCATCACCATTTTTGTATGCATGACCGTTACGCTTACCATCTACATCCTTTGCCTTGCTCTTGTTAAAAACATATACCCCTTTATACACTGCAGCTGCTTCCCTGGGGTTGATAACAAGACGTTTTGTTTCAGGGTCAACATCATATCCCAGCGGAGGTTTGCCGCCGGTGTGCTTGCACATCATGGCATTTTCCATTAAACCCTTCTGAGTTTCCCTTGCCAGATTTTTGCTGTAGTATTCAGCCATGGCCTCCAGTACAGACTCCAGTACCAAGCTTTCCGGACTTTCATCATCAATGTTTTCAAGAACACTTATAAGTGATTACTTTTCTATATCATTCAAAATCTGAAAACAGTATTATTATATTTGGTACGATAATAATAAACACCGTTGTTTTCAGCACTTATCCTTGTATTTGTTTATACTGTATCTCTTTTTCTTATTATATCCTGCATTTCGCACCCATAAATTAGTAATTACAATATATTAACAAAATATCATCCGAGAGGCAATGAAATCTGATATAGTAGGAGATATTGGATGATTTAAGCTGAAAATTAAAGCACCCACGATGTATTTTACGATAACTGTATTGGACAACCACATTCTGGTAATATATGATGATTCTCAGAATTGTATCTATGAGGAGGCGGCATGATGAGAATGTCATATAATAACGGTAATGTTATTTGCAGGGATGTGATTGTATTATGAACGAACTTGGTGCAATCATTAAGTCAGCTCAAAAAATAATTCCAGCAGAAGTGCAGGATGAGTTTACCACACAATTAGGGGTTTCAGATACCCTTGAAGCATCCCCTGCCGGTGCAATATTAATGGGAATGTACATCCTGGAATATGTAGGTATCTCAAAATATGTAGACGAAATGCCGGGAGAAGAACACACATCAATTGAGCAGCTCAAAAACTTCTATCAGAACAGAATTGTACTTAAAAAACCAATGGTGCCCAGTACAGGTATCATCCTCAGTTTAATGGTTTCGGATATGATTGCGTGTCCACGCAATATAACTCCTGCCTACAAATTTGAAGATATGGCAGAGCAATGGCACACAGGCCCATTGCCAGGGATAGAACCTTCTCTTTTGAATGGCGACCGTATAGGACGTGCAATGAGCGCAATAGGTGCAGACCCTCAGAACCTGCAGGAAATACTGTTTAGTCTGATTACAAATGCAGGCAAAAAAGCGGGTATCCCACTTAATAAGTTCATTCTGGATACAACGCTTCTGCAACTTGACGGCAAATTCAAGGATGCATCCAAAGTTGTACCTGGACGTGGAAACAAATCATTTTCACAGTTGATAGTAAGCCTTGTAATAGCATCAGGTTCACGGATGCCTGTTGGATTTGGCGTTCTGTCCGGTAATACAAGTGATTCCAGTACCCTGCCTGATGTTTATGAAACTGTCAACAGGATAGCAGACGAAGGAGATGTGGAGTTTTTAATGGACAGGATTTACCCAACTCCAGGTAACATCATGTTTTTAAAAGAACATGAGGACGATCGGTATGTGATAATGTATATGGTCCTGATTCGGTATGTGATGATGTATACGGTCGTGAAGGAAACCGAGTACGGCAGACTGACAGACTCAAAGAACTCTCAGGAAAACATGGTGAAAAAATGAACCAGATAGCCGAAAAAATAAAGCAGTTCAATGAGAAAGCATCCCAAAAAACATCGGGGAATTCTGAAAAACATGTTCAGAAACGCATGAAAATTATTGCCAGGCTCATTAATAAGCAAAAAACGGAATCCAGATTTAAAGAAAGCGTGGAAGAAAAAGGGAATAACCCTGAAAATGAAGACAGTGAAGTTGAAGGGGAAAATGATATCAGTGATGACAATGGTAACAATTATTAAGTAAAAAATAAAAAGAAAAACAATGAGTGACGATATTATACTTGAAGGAAAAAAGAACAATAACCAAGGCAGTCAACAGAAAAAGGTGAAAGAGGGGAACTATGTAGATAAAAAAGATAAGAAACCAGGCAAGGAAAAGGGGCGCAGGAAAAGCAAGGAATAATCTGATATAATGATATTAAAAGGAAATTGCGGAGCAGGGGATGAATGCAGAAGAGCTAAATGCACAGGTAAAAAACATAGCAGGCAGCAAACAGGAATTAAACAGTTTTATTGAAAGATACAAACCCTTTATTGCTGCCTGCACAAGAAAAGTTACCGGCAGATATGTACGCTATGGAGTAGATGATGAACTTAGTATTGCCCTCTGTGCATTTGAAAAAGCAATAAACAGTTATTCAGAAGACAAAGGAAATTTTTTAAGTTTTGCTGGTGTTCTCATAAGAAACAGTGTTATTGACTACCTGAGAAAAGAAAAAAAGCTCGACAGGCTTGTCTATATAGAAGATTTCAATAGCAACGAAGATATGGACCGGAACGTAATTGACAACATTATATCAACTGATGAGTTTGTCAGAAAAGAGGAAGAGCTTTGCAGAAAGCAGGAGATAGCAGCACTAAAAGATGAATTGAGCACTATAAATATAACTTTTATGGATATGGAGAAGGCATCTTCAAAATCAAAAAAAACAAAAAGGATATGCAACAGCATAATACTTGCCATAATGGAAAATGATAATCTGCTAAGGGAGGTTCATAAGCAAAAACAATTGCCAATGAATATACTTGAGAAAACAACCTGCATTAAAAGAAAAGGGTTTGAGAGACACAGAAAATACATTATGGGAGTTATTATCGTTTTAAACGGTAAATATACTATGCTCAGGGAGTATATAGACAAAGAAGTAAGAATGAGATGCTGGGGAGACAAGCTAATGGAAAGAAGGGGAAAAATATGAATGGAGTAATTCTTGAGACAAGCAAAAAGAAATCTATAGTCCTTACAAGAGACGGGCGTATTGAAAGCATACCTTCAAAAAGGAATCACAGAGAAGGTATGGAGCTTGAACTTGAAAACCGTAAAAAGAATGCCCTGTCATGGAACAGGATAGCTTCTATTGCTGCCGTTTTTGTAGTTCTACTGTTGACTGGCGGAAGTGTATATGCATGGTTTACCCCATACCAGCATATTAATATTGATATTAACCCATCAGTCAAATTAACAGGCAACAGATTTAATAGAATAATTGGCGTAAAGGGGCTCAACAGTGATGGAGAACATCTCATAAAAAATATGAAGCTTATTAATCTTCCACTGCAAAAAGGCCTGGACGGTGTAATAAAAGAAGCGGAAAACCAAGGCTTTTTAACTGATGAAAGCAGTACGGTTACAGTAAGTGTAGAAGCTCCCAGTGAGGTGCTTGCTGAAAAGACTATGTCACAGCTTAAGCAGCATGTTCAAGACAAGAATCCAGAACAAAACAAATTGCAGGTACGCAATTCCTGGACTGAAGAACCTGCAAAGGATAACGGACATCAGAAAAAGGCAGGTTTTACTATAATAAAAGGAGCCAAAAATTCAGGTTCAAATAATAAACCCTCTGGTAACGCTCCAGGCCAGCAAAAGAAAGACCAGGATCCTGAAAAAAATAAAAAGCAGAATGCCGGCAGCATCAAACAAAATAGTAAACACAACAATAGAAAAACGAATAATAATTCCCTTAGCAACGACAAGAATAGAAAGCATTAATCATAAATGGAGCCTCCAACCAGATTCCGATGACCTTATCCTTACCATGTTTCCGACATATTTCACAACTGTTCATCCACCTTGCAGCGGTTGTTGAAACGGTTGTAAAATGTAATAATGTCGTAACTTTTTACAAGCCTTTTATGAGTAATTTGCTTACTATGCCATTGAGATTATTTACCTTTGTATACCCTTACAACAAATTCCTCACCCTCTTCTGTTAGCTCAGGAGCCTTTCCGCTATGCTTTATAGTTTCCCTTATACTCAAGGGTATACCTCTTCCAAGATTCTCTATATATCCATAGTGGTTTAAAAATTTGAAGATAAGCTGGTTCCTCAAAAAGCTTGCACCGGTTTTTACATTTTCAATTGTAATTGTATTTGGAAGTCTTCCAGGACTTCTTATCTCATACCTGTCATTTAGCATCAAGACTCTTATCCTGCTGCCTGATATGCTATAATTCCTGTGGCAAACAGCATTCACCAGTAGTTCTCTCAAAACCTTAGCCAAATACTCTTGCCTGTCTTTTCTTTTACCTTCTACAAACACTGAGCTCTTTTTATTGTGAATTTTAAACAGGGAAATACACTGCTCAATTATATCCGGAAGTCGTCCACTCAGCTGTTTACTGTCTATAATATTGTCATATATGTCTGTTCCGTCAATTCTGGCAAATACTACCCCACTTTGAAATAAAAAATCCTGCGGTTTTTTCCCAAAAATCAAGAGGCCGGCTACAGTTGGACATCTATTCCCTTCCAGGTCATTTAAAATCTTTGCATTAACCAAAAGTGTCTCTATATCCGGCACTTCATTACGGTCATATATATCAACCTTGTAATTGTCGTTGAAGTAATCCGACAATTTACCCTTTTCAAGATCATTAATAGAAGCATGGCTTACGGGTGTACTGTCATAGTGATAGTACCCGCTAGACTGCAATAATCTTGAAAGCTCCTCTTTTGATGCCTTTCTCTTGGTACTTCCCACTCTAATGTAAAAATCGCCATCTTTTGTGCTGTAAGGTTTGAATCTGCCTTTGGGTATGTCAAATTGAAGTATTTTTTTTTGCTCATACTCTATCCAATTTGCTTCTGCCTTTAGGGATGGGTAACAATTATTCCTCAATATATTCATGAGTTTTTCTTCCAACGTATTGTTTTGCTGTATACCAACAGCATTACCTTCATCATCTATTCCAAAGAAAATGGTACCACCTTCTGCATTTGCAAAAGCAATAGCTTCTTTTGACAACTCATTATTGGATATAATACCTGACTTAAATTCTATGTAGTAGTTTTCTCCAGTTTTTACAGCTGTTAATAGTTTTTCAACCAACTTCAGTTTTCTCCTCTCAGAAGTTATACCTTTATTTTACAACGCAATTCTACTACTGAAATTACCATATGTCAACATGTATACAGTAGTTTTTACAACTTACTTGGATAATCATATTACTATGATAATTCAGATTCCACCTCGCAGTGGACACCTTTGGCTTTGACTATGTGCTTTGCACTATCAACCCGCACTCGAGACTTTCACCCGTAAGATTGCGCCCATGCTGGGCGCACCGTAAAAAATGCCTGGTTCACGAAACCAGCAAATCAAGCATTCCCAAGTGTTTTATTGGAGCCTCCAACCAGATTCGAACTGGTGACCTCATCCTTACCATGGATGCGCTCTGCCTGCTGAGCTATGGAGGCACTTTTTTATATATGGAGCGGGTGAAGGGAATCGAACCCTCGCTATCAGCTTGGGAAGCTGATGTTCTGCCATTGAACTACACCCGCACATTTAATCATGCACTGTTGCGCATTGATATTATACAGGGTTGATTTTTGTTTGTCAACGATATGCTAACCAAGCTATTTGCGTTGTAACATAAATCTCCGGCAGTCATACTAAATGTTGAGCTGCCTGT
>CAYYGK010000136.1:0-5070 GCA_964471145.1 uncultured Eubacteriales bacterium
ATAGCCATATATCCTATGTGGTCAAATGCAGTACGGATGAGAATACCTCATTACCTTAGCAAGTAAATTAATTTTGTCCCGTACTGTAACAGGTCCTCATTACATATGGCTTTACCCGGTCGCATCAGGTCTGCTTGCAGAACCCTTACCGAATCCTTTCGCAAAATATATTTTCTGCTTATTTCATGTTATTATTCAACAAAAACACTTTTGACAGCAATTTCATGGAAAGCTATTTGCGATGTAACATAAATCTCTGGCAGTCATACTAAATGTTGAGTTACCGGTAATTGAATATACTAAATTTAGTATGCGCTGTTCAAGTAGGCTTAACAACGCAAATTGCTCATGGAAGCCATGTTTTTCCTGATAGAAAACGGTCGCATTCGCGCGCCGCTCCCCTTCCCTCGTTAATGGCCCATGCGACCAGGCTCTGGCCCCTTCTCATATCCCCTGCGACAAATACCTTTTCAATGTTAGTACGGAAATCTCCATACTCAGCCATTATGTTGGAACGCCTGTCCGTCTCAAGGCCCAATTTTTCTGCAAGCAAAGGTTCAGGTCCTGTAAAGCCCATTGCCAGCATCACGAGGTCTGCATGATAGCTTTTTCCGGTATCCGGTATTTCCATGGGAAGGAATCTGCCGTTTTCGCTGCGTTGCCATTTTACGGCGACGGTCTCTGCCGAAGCAACATGCCCGTTTCCGTCACCAGTAAAGCTTTTGGTGGAGCGGAGGAACTCCCTGGGGTCATCACCGAAAACAGCTGCAGCTTCCTGCTGCCCGTAATCAGCCTTATATACCTTTGGGTATTCAGGCCAGGGGTTGTCTTTACCTCGCATATCAGGGAAACGAGGCATTATTTCAAGCTGCACAATACTCTTACAGCCTTGTCGGACAGCGGTGGCCACACAGTCGTTTCCGGTATCACCCCCACCAATAACCAATACATGCCTGTCTTTTGCGGAAATTTGATTTGTATTATCAATGCCGGGGGAAAGAATGCTCTTTGTAGCTGAGGAAAGAAAGTCGACGGCATAATGTATTCCTTCAAGACTGCGTCCGGGAATTTCAAGGTCCCTGGGCCTGGAAGCACCGCAGCAGAGAACAACGGCATCATGTTTTTTAAGGAGTTCAAAGGGGTCTGCATCAACACCCGCATTAACTCCTGTAATGAAAGTAATGCCTTCCGCTTTGAGCAGCGAAATACGCCTTGATATGATCTTTTTATCCAGTTTCATGTTGGGTATGCCGTACATCAGCAGTCCACCCGGCCGGTCGGATCTCTCAATAACTGTGACAGAATGCCCGGCCTTGTTGAGCTGATCTGCACATGCCAGCCCCGAAGGTCCTGAGCCAACGATACAGACCTTTTTTCCGCTCCTTTCTGAAGGAGGCTCCGGCAAAATCCAGCCGTTTTCAAAACCCCTGTCAGCTATTGCAGCTTCTATAGACTTTACGGTGACAGAAGGGCTGTTTATGCCAAGGGTACAGGAACCTTCACATGGGGCGGGACATACACGGCCTGTTATTTCAGGAAAGTTATTTGTCCTCGTAAGCCTTCTGAGAGCATCCTTCCACCTGCCCAGGTAAACAAGGTCGTTAAATTCCGGAACAAGGTTTCCCAGAGGACACCCGGATGCCATACCACTTATCTCAATTCCGGAATGACAGAAGGGCACGGCACAGAACATACAGCGTGCACCCTGATTTCTATATTGCTCTTCTGTCATTCCTGCAACAAACTCGTCAAAATCCTTTATCCGTTCATGGGGAGGCCTTTCCCCGGGAACCACCCTCTCATATTCCAAAAAACCTGTTGCTTTTCCCATAACGTAAACCTCCTTTTCAAACAGGTTCAGCCCTCGCTGCCGCTTATCCGGACAATATTCCTGTTGTTCTCTTCAAATGCGGACATTAAAGCCTCATCTCCCGAAAGGCCTGATTTACTGACCCTTTCAATTGCGGTTAGCATTCTGCTATAGTCTTTTGGCATTACCCTTATAAAACAGGGAAGCATCTCATCCCATTCAGAAAGAATGCCGCGGGCGTTTTTGCTGCCTGTGTATTCGTAATGGTTTCTAATCAGCCACCTGAGTTCCCGGATTTCTTCCTCGTCCTCTACCGGTCCTGTTTCAACCATATTCATATTGCACCTGCTGTGAAAATCCCCTTTTATATCAAGAACATATGCAGTTCCCCCCGACATGCCTGCTGCAAAATTCCTGCCTGCCGGGCCGAGTACAACCACTCTTCCGCCTGTCATATACTCGCATCCGTGATCTCCAACTGCTTCAACCACTGCGTCCATGCCGCTGTTTCTAACGCAGAAACGCTCTCCTGCAGCCCCCTGTATATATGCTTCTCCGGAAGTTGCTCCGTAAAAGGCCACATTTCCTATTATTACGTTTTCTTCCGGAACAAAATTTGCTTCTTCAGGCACCCGTACTATTATCCTCCCACCCGAAAGACCCTTGCCAATATAGTCGTTTGCATCACCTTCGAGTGCGAGTGTTATACCGTGAGGCAGGAATGCTCCGAAACTCTGGCCGGCAGAACCCTGGAAAGTAAGTTTGATGGTATCATCAGGAAGGCCGCTGCGGCCGAATCTTCTGGTGACTTCGCTGCCCAGCAGGGTTCCCACAACACGGTTGGTGTTATATATCGGAAGGGATGCCCTGACCTTTTTGCGGCTCTCAAGTGCAGGGCGGCATATATGGAGAAGTATCTTCCTGTCATAAGACTCCTTTAGGCCATGCTTTTGCGATATGCTGCAGTAACGCCCGTTTCCCCCCACTGGGGGACAGCCGTTAAGAAGGCAGTTCAGGTCAATCTTAGAGGCCTTGGTACTTTTTATGTCTTTTCTCATTACAAGCCTGCCGGTCTGTCCCACCATTTCATTGAAGGTCCTGTATCCCAGAGAGGCCATATATTCTCTTACTTCCCGGGCAATAAACAGCATAAGGTTAACTATATGCTCCGGACGGCCCTGGAAGTTCTTCCTCAGTTCAGGGTTCTGCGTTGCAACGCCCACAGGGCAGGTATCAAGATTGCATACACGCATCATCACGCATCCCATTGCTACAAGGGCGGCAGTTGCAAAACCGAATTCCTCGGCACCAAGGAGTGCAGCTATGACAACATCACGACCTGTCATCAGCTTGCCGTCCGTCTCTATGGTTATCCTGCTCCGCAAGTTGTTCAGCAGCAGTGTCTGATGGGTTTCTGCAAGTCCGAGTTCCCAGGGCAGCCCCGCATGCCTTATGCTGGTCCTGGGGGAAGCGCCGGTACCTCCGTCGTAACCGCTTATGAGTACAACATCTGCTCTCCCTTTTGCAACGCCTGCAGCTACCGTTCCCACTCCCGCTTCTGAAACCAGTTTCACTGAAATACGGGCACGGTCGTTTGCGTTCTTGAGGTCATGTATCAACTCTGCAAGGTCTTCTATAGAATAGATGTCATGGTGCGGGGGCGGGGATATAAGGCCTACGCCAGGGGTTGAATGCCTGGTTGACGCTATCCAGGGGTATACCTTGCCGCCGGGGAGCTGGCCGCCCTCCCCCGGCTTGGCTCCCTGGGCCATCTTTATTTGTATTTCTTCTGCATTTACAAGGTACTCGGAAGTCACACCGAATCTTCCGGAGGCCACTTGTTTTATGGCACTGCACCTGGAATCACCGTCAGGGCCGATAATAAAACGTGACGGGTCCTCCCCGCCTTCTCCTGTATTGCTTTTGCCTCCGATTCTGTTCATCGCTATGGCAAGGCATTCGTGTGCTTCCCGGCTTATTGAGCCGTATGACATTGCACCTGTCTTGAACCTGCGGCAGATGGATTCCGCCGGCTCAACAGAATCAATTGATACCGGCTTTCTGTCTCCGGTGAATTCAAGAAGGCCCCTGAGATTATATTGCTGCACCGTCTGCATGTTTAAAAGGCATGAATATTCCTTGAACATTTCGTAGCTGCCCGACCGTACAGCATTTTGAAGCTTGTGTATAGTTTCGGGGTTGAAAAGGTGTTTCTCACCGTTTTTCCTCCACTGGAACGCACTTCCGGGCTCCAGGGAATCCCTTATATGAGGGTCGCATGACTGGCTGTATGCCTGCATATGCCTGCTATCAGATTCCATCTGTATATCGCATATGCCAATTCCCCCAATGCGCGAAGGGGTTCCGGGAAAATACTTCTGTATGAATTCCTGGTTAAGGCCCACCGCTTCGAATATCTGTGCGCCCTGGTAGCTTTGTATTGCCGAGATACCCATCTTTGATATGACCTTCATTATTCCTTTCAGGCACGCCTTAAGGTAATTTGAAACAGCTATATCCTTTTGACTGATAAGGCCCTGGGTGTTCAGTGATCCAATGGTTTCAAAAGCCAGGTACGGATTTACTGCCGAAGCCCCGTATCCCAGCAGTACGGCAAAGTGGTGTACCTCCCTGGGTTCTCCGGACTCCAGTATTATGGCAAGCCGGGTTCGCCTCCCGTTTGATGTCATATGATGGTGAAGCCCTGATACTGCAAGGAGAGCAGGTATGGGTGCATTGTTACTGTCAATCCTCCTGTCTGAAAGTATCAGGATGTTATGACCCTTCTCGAAGTATTCGTCCGCATCCTTAAACAGTCTGTCCATTGCCTTTTCAAGGCCATCCTGTTCGCCCGGGGGATAAAGAATATCTATGGTGGCGGATGAAAAACCTTCCCGGTCAATTTTACGGATCTTTTCAATCTGGACGTTATCAAGTACCGGGCTTGAAAGTTTCAGCTGCCGGCAGCTTTCGGGTGCAGGGTCAAGCATGCTTCCCTCAGAGCCTATGTATGTTTCGGAAGCCATCACAAGCTCTTCCCTTAGTGCGTCAACAGGGGGGTTGGTAACCTGGGCAAACAGCTGCTTAAAGTAGTTGTATAGCAATTGCGGTTTTTCTGAAAGTACTGCAAGGGGGGCATCATTTCCCATAGCACCGACAGGGTCAAGACCGTCTTTGGCCATGGGCAGTATCATTGTCCTTATGTCCTCATAAGTGTACCCGAATACCTTCTGCCTGGCAACGAGGGTGTCAGGGTCTGT
>CAYYGK010000136.1:5080-7562 GCA_964471145.1 uncultured Eubacteriales bacterium
GTGTATGCAGCATTTTCATTGTCAAAAGATTTTTATCAAGCCATTTTCTGTAGGGGTGCCTGGACGCAATGGAATGCTTTATTTCATCATCGCTGATAATTCTGCCCGCCGCAGTATCAATCAGCAGCATGCGTCCCGGCCTCAGGCGCTCTTTTAGGGTAATGCGTTCAGGAGGTATGTCAAGGACACCTGCCTCGGAAGCCATTATTACCAGGTCGTCCCTTGTAACATAATATCTTGAAGGCCGTAGTCCGTTCCTGTCAAGGACCGCCCCCACCTGCACACCGTCTGTGAATGCAATGGAAGCAGGACCGTCCCATGGTTCAAGAAGCATAGTATTGTATTCATAAAAAGCTTTTTTCTCATCGCTCATTGAAGGGTTGTTTGACCATGGTTCCGGTATCATCATCATTGCGGCATGTGCCATTGAACGTCCGGCAAGGTACAGGAACTCAAAGGCGTTGTCAAACATTGCCGAGTCGCTGCCCTCGGGGCATAGGACGGGCAGTACCTTTTCGGGGCCTGCACCGAAAACATCTGTCTTGAAAAACGACTGACGTGCTCTCATCCAGTTTACATTTCCCCTGAGAGTGTTTATCTCGCCGTTATGGATAATATAACGGTTGGGATGTGCCCTCTGCCAGCTGGGGAAGGTGTTTGTGGAATACCTTGAATGCACAAGTGCAAGGGCAGTCTCAACTGCAGGGTCTGCAAGATCCCTGTAAAAAGTATCTACCTGCCGGGCTAGAAGCATTCCCTTGTATACGATAGTACGTCCGGACAGGCTTGCCACATAGAACTGCTCTAAGCCGTCAGCTGTAAAGCGCAGTTTTTTCTCGGCCCTTTTCCGTATTAAGTAAAGCTTTCTCTCAAAATCCACAGGGTCTTCTATACGCGAGTCCCTTTGGAGGAATACCTGCTTTATGAAAGGCATACTGCGGGCAGCGGTTGAGCCTACACAGGAGGGATCCACGGGTACATCCCGCCAGCCAAGTACCTCCTGTCCTTCCTGTGATGCTATCCGTCCAAATTCGCGAATGCATAGCGACCGGCTTTCACTTTCCCGGGGAAGGAAAATCATGCCCACGCCGTACCTGCCCGGAGCAGGGAGGCTGAAGGGGGTCGAGCGGGAGAAGAACCTGTGGGGTATTTGTATCAGAATTCCTGCGCCATCTCCTGTATCAGGTTCAGCACCTGTTCCGCCCCGGTGTGCCAGATTTACGAGGATAGTTACCGCCTGGCGCAGTATGTTATGGGACTTCCTTCCTTTTATATCGGCTACAAAGCCTATCCCGCATGCATCATGTTCAAATTCCGGTCTGTAAAGACCCTGCCCGGAAGGCATCTTTAAGTTATCCATAATATATCCTTTCTATGGCAATTAATACGGCTGCTCGGGACAAATGAAGAACAAGGTATCATTTCCTGCAATATGGCATTGGTTCTGTCAGAACAAATGCCCTGTTTACGGGTAAATAAAAAGCACACCTCATATGACATAAAGGCCCTTCGTCATTGAAGTACGCTTGCATGCAGCCGCAATGCCGTTCTTTATTCTTTATTATAGTATAGC
This sequence comes from uncultured Eubacteriales bacterium, assembly GCA_964471145.1. Classification (GTDB taxonomy): domain Bacteria; phylum Bacillota; class Clostridia; order Acetivibrionales; family STF1-152; genus CAYYGK01. The sequence continues at coordinate 6,654 of CAYYGK010000136.1, forward strand.
ACCATCAAGGAAGGGATTCAAGTGTAAAAGAAAAAAGAGGACAATTTTTGCAAGTACAATGTTTGTTTCCTGCAGAATTATATAATTAAACTTGAAAACTTTATAAGAGAGACGGCAACAATGACAAAAACAGAAGCAGAAGAAACCGTTATTACTACTATGTCACGAAGTGTTCCTTTGTCTGCAAAAACAAGAACACTTCCATCCCCCATGATATCTTCAAAAATCTTGTTAATCCAGTATACCATAATAAGTGAAATAAGAACGTTAAGAAGTATCGACTGCACGTAGAAGGATGAATAGGTGAAAAACACTACGGCAACAGAATGTCTGGAAACCCTTGTTCCCCTGCTAAATTTCTCCAGGTCAAGATTTATCTGATCTTGCATCTCTTCCATCATTTCAGCTTCAGCTTCTTTATCGTCGGAATAAAGCATTTGTCTGCCTGAGATCCTGCTATGAATATTAAGTACAGATGAAACGAGAAGAATAAATGATATGAGAATGAAGAATATATTATGGTTTAAAAACAGTATAATAAATGGAAGAACCACCCCCATTAACAACATTATCATAAGACCTTGCTTCTGCATTCAAAACCCCTCATATGTAAACCAATAATTACTGTTCTTACTGCATGTTAAAATCCACAGTAAGTGCATTGTACATCAGTACGGCTGCTTCCCCCCTGGTAAGCCTGTGTTCCGGTGGAACACTGAAACTTCTGCAAAGGCCCAGGGATTCAGCTTTTTCTATCACACTCTCCGGCCAGTTTCCATAGGTAAAATCCCCATAACCTAAAGCCCTCAGCAGTATTGTCTGTGCCTCTGCGCTGGTAACTGCGTTGTTTGGGCGTAAAGTATTGTCACTATTATATCCTTTTATGAGGTCGTTTTTCAAGGCTATCTT
>CAYYGK010000137.1:0-5651 GCA_964471145.1 uncultured Eubacteriales bacterium
TATCAACTATATAATGCAAACTCATCGAATAAGTGATGACATATGGTGCAGGTTTTCAAAATGGGACCCGGAAAACAGGGAAAAGTATATTGATAACCCGGAAGCGTGGGAATACTCCCAGAACAAAATGAAGAAGATACTGGACAAGATGGAACTGGATTATGTGGAAGCTGACGGAGAGGCTGCATTTTATGGTCCCAAACTTGACCTGCAGTTCAGAAACGTACATGGCAAGGAAGATACCATAATTACTATACAGGTTGATTTTGCACTTCCCGAAAAATTTGATATGGTTTATGTTGACAGTGACAACGAGAAGAAAAGACCAATTATAATTCACAGGTCGTCTATTGGCTGCTATGAAAGAACACTGGCCATGCTCATAGAAAAATATGCCGGCGCTTTTCCGACATGGCTTGCACCTGTCCAGGCAAGGATTATTCCCGTTGCAGAAAAGCACAATGAATACGCTGCCGATATTGAAAAGTCGTTGAAGGAAAAAGGCATAAGGGCAGAAACCGACTTGAGAAATGAAAAAATGGGATACAAGATTAGGGAGGCAAGGCTGGAAAAGATACCCTATATGCTGGTGGTAGGAGACAGGGAGCAGGAAGCACGCAGTGTTGCCGTACGCTCAAGGAAGCAAGGTGATATGGGAGCTGTTCCGCTTGATGAGTTTCTTGACAGCGTAGTGGAAGAGATAGAAACAAGAGCTTTGTAACAATCTTTGAGGAAGGATGGTGTGTTGTCATGATAATTGCAGAACCCGGCTTTAAAATTGAGTCGGAGGTTGATGCTGAAAAGATGTTGAAGCACCTGGAGAAAGCTGGAAGGACCTGCTACAAGAGCGAAGACAGGATAACTGTAAATTCAGCTTGTACCTTTGCTGAAATGATTTTAAAAAGCGGACATTTATCGGTTATAGAACACTGCTCGGTCACAGTACGTGTTATATGTGACAGGGGGACATCCCATGAGATTGTAAGGCACAGGATAGCCTCCTATTCACAGGAGAGCACTCGATACTGCAATTACAGCAAGGACAGATTTTCAAATGAAATCACATTTATAAAACCATGTTTCTGGAACATACAGAAAGAAGAAGGAAAACGCAGCTATGAAATATGGAAAGAAGCAATGCAGAATGCGGAGAAGGCATATTTTTTGCTTATTAAAAATGGTGCCTCCCCGGAACAGGCCAGGAGCGTTCTTCCAAACTCCCTGAAGACCGAAATAGTGATGACAATGAATCTTAGGGCGTGGAGAAATTTCTTCAAGCTGAGAACGTCAGGGCGTGCCCATCCGCAGATAAGACAGATAGCTGTTCCTCTCCTTGAGGAATTCAAAAGGCTGATACCGGTTGTTTTTGATGACATCCATGCAGAGACTGACTGACTAAGAGGGCAAAGAATTGAGGAGAAACGGGTGTATGCCTCCTCAGAAGTTGCACTCATCCGAAAACGTAAGTTCAAGGGTAATATCTTTACCTCTGCGGTGTATTACTATATCAATCGTATCCCCTGCCTTGTATTTGCCTAAGAGGCTTGAAAGATTCTTCATATTAGTTATTCTCTTACCGTCAACCTCTGTCAATATATCTCCTTTTCGAAGATCGGCTTTGTCTGCACCGCTTCCGGGAACAACCCTTCTTATATAGTACCCTGTGGGTACGTTGTAGTATTTGGCCATAGCCTCGGTTATTATCTGGCCTGATATTCCTATATACGGCCTGCCTCTTACGCATCCCACTTCTATGAGTTCATTAATAATGGGCATGGCATCATTAATTGGTATTGCAAAACCAAGTCCTTCCACGCCTTCAAGTGTGATTTTAACAGAGTTTATGCCTATGACCTTCCCCTCTGAATTAACCAGCGCACCCCCGCTGTTTCCCGGATTGATAGCGGCATCTGTCTGTATCAGTGTCATTGACCTGTTTTCAATTGCAAGAACCCTGTTGAGTGCACTTATTACACCGAATGTTACAGAGCCTGCAAACTCCAGGCCAAGAGGATTTCCAATGGCAACGGCAGGGTTACCTACTTTTAACTTTGATGAGGCACCCAGTTCTGCAACCGGGAGGTTTTTGATATTAGTTTTTATTACTGCGAGGTCGCTTCTTTTGTCCCCGCCTATGAATTCAGCTCTTGCCTGTCTCCCATCCGGCAGAAAAACCTCCAGGGTTGTTACCTTGCTTGAATCCTGTTCAGGGTCGGCATACTGCACCACATGGTAGTTGGTCATTATATAGCCGTTTTCCGATATTATAACTCCCGAGCCTTCCGCCTTTGATTCTCCCGGCCCTTCAAAAAAAACTCTGTCAGGAAGTGTTACTGTCATCCTTATGCCTACAATTGAAGGGCCTGCCTTGTCTGCAACATCAGACACACTCATAACACCTGAATAAGAAACGTTATCATTACTATTCTTCATGATTTGATTGAGAGTGGCTTTCACATCCTCAAGTTCCGATTTAAAATGCCTGTAAAGTAGCCCCCTGCCAGCAGGCTGATAAGCAGTGCGGTAATAACAACTGCTGTTATATAACCCCTGACATTTCTTTTACTCATGTGACATCCCCCTTTGTATACTGTTTAAGGAGTATTTACCTCCAAACAATCTGTAATATTCAGAAAACTGGTTTGGAGGATAAAGAGGGAAATTTCCGTGGGGCGCTCTTGACAAACCTGTATGTAATCTGCTATTATATGCATGCAAAACAAAGAGGAAGTGGTCCGCTTCTCACCTGACAGACAGGTTCTGCCGGGTTAATACCGGAGTGTGTCGGCATGGTTTGCTGTGGGCCGTTTTCTTTGGTCCTTTTTTGTTGCAAAGGAACGTTTTAATAAGGTTTGCATATAGGACAAAATAATATGGAGGTGTATGAATATCAGTAAAAATGTATTAATGGTTAACGAGCAGATCAGGGACAAGGAAGTCCGTCTGGTTGACAGTGACGGAAAGATGCTTGGAATTGTATCTGCCAGGGAGGCCCAGCAATTAGCCATCTCCAAAAATCTGGACCTGGTAAAGGTTGCTCCGAAGGCCAATCCTCCTGTTTGCAAGATCCTGGACTATGGAAAGTATATGTTTGAACAGTCCAAGAGGCAGAAGGAGGCAAAAAAAAGACAAAAAACCATTAATGTAAAAGAAGTGTGGATGAAGCCCCAGATAGAGGAACATGATTTCAGTTTCAAGGCAAAGCATGCTATCAGGTTCTTAAAAGTAGGGGACAAAGTCAAGGTCAGCGTCAGATTCAGGGGAAGGGAAATGCAGCATACCTCACTGGGTAGAGACCTTCTGATTGAATTTGCAAAGGCTGTTGAGGAATATGGTGAGGTTGAGAGACAGACGAAACTTGAAGGAAGGAACATGATAATGATATTAGGGCCAAAAGACTGACAGAAGGAGGTTTTTTAAATGCCTAAAATAAAGACGCACAGTTCATCAAAAAAAAGGTTCAGGATAACCAAAAAAGGCAAGGTAAAGATGAGCCATGCCTTCAGGAGCCACAGGCTTATATCCAAGGACAAAAAGGCACGAAAGCATCACAGGAACACGGCATATGCATCAAGTGCTAATGCCAGGACAATAAAACAAATGATACCTTACAAATAGGCGGAAGGAGGATGTAGGATGTCCAGAATAAAGGGCGGGGTTACAGCCCACAAAAGACATAAAAAGGTTTTAAAGCTGGCCAGGGGTTACTTTGGTGCAAAGAGCAAGCTTTACAGGGCCGCCAACCAGGCGGTAATGAAATCCCTTGTATATGCATACAGGGACAGGAAAGCAAGGAAGCGTGATTTCAGAAGACTTTGGATAACAAGGATAAATGCGGCCGCAAGAATGAACGGGCTCAATTACAGCAGGTTTGTCAATGGACTGAAAAAAACCGGTATTGTATTAAACAGAAAAATTCTTGCGGACATGGCTGTAAACGATTTTGAGGGCTTTACGCAGCTTGTTGAGAAGGTTAAGGCCACAGACAAGGCCTGACAGGCATGGATGAAAAAATGCAATCAAAATATATTAAAAGCAAGAACAACCCTTTAATCAGGCAGATACAACGACTGGCAGAAAAAAGGCATCGTCTGAGAGACCGCCTTTTTTTTGTTGAAGGGACAAAGTTTGTAAGGGATGGGCTGGTGGCAGGATGGCATGCTGAATACCTGTTAATGGCTGAATCATTAGATATTCCGGATTTTCTTATAGAAACTCTGACAAACAGTTGCTGCACAAGGCATGTATTGCGTGTGCCCGACAGGCTCTATGAGAGTGTTACGGATACTGAATCCCCGCAGGGCATTCTTGCGGTTTTTGAATACAGACATTTTGAGTTAAAGGATGTTTTGCAGGACAAAAGGCTTTTGTTGATACTTGACTGTGTACAGGACCCGGGTAATATGGGAACTATTATAAGGACGGCGGATGCTGCAGGATTTACAGGTGTTATTGCACTGCAGGGTAGTGTTGATGTATACAACCCCAAGGTAGTCAGGGCTACTGCAGGCTCCATATTTCACATTCCTGTGGTAACTGGTGGTAATGCAGATGAAATATTTCAAAAACTGCATGAGAGCGGCATAAGAATATATGCTGCATCCCCTGGTGACGGCCATAAGCCATATGATATCAACCTCAGGGCGGATGCTGCAGTGGTTATAGGCAACGAAGCGTCTGGCATAAGGGATGGAGTGCTCAAAATGTCGGATTCAACTTTGACACTGCCAGTTCCGGGCAGGGCCCAGTCGCTTAATGCATCGGTTGCGGCGGGAGTAATAATGTACGAATCGGTAAGGCAGAGATATGACAGCAAAGACACAGAGTAATATATTATGCTGTGATGGCAATATTAATTATTGCAGCTAAAAAAACTATCAGGAGGCCTGTTTTGGCAGATTATTATGATATGGCGTTAGAGAGTGCTTCATATATAGAGTCCAGGCTGACCTGCAGACCGGATGTTGCTGTTGTTCTGGGTTCTGGCATGGGAAATGTACTGGCAGACCTGGGGAGCAGGATTGATATTCCATACAGCGAAATACCTAATTTCCCTTCCACATCTGTAAAGGGACACAAGGGGAAGCTGATTGTAGGAACACTGGCAGATAAATGCGTTTTTATGATGTCAGGCAGGTACCATTATTATGAAGGACATGATATAAAAAGAGTTGTCTTCCCTGTGTGGGTAATGAAGCTTTTAAAGATTAAAGTGCTTATAGTTGCAAATGCTGCCGGAGGCATAAACCCTGGTTTCTCTCCCGGTGATATCATGCTTGTAAATGACCATATAGGTTTTTTTGCTCCTTGTGCTCTGAGAGGAAGGAATGACGAAAGACTGGGCATAAGATTCCCTGACATGAGCCGGGCATATGATGCAGGCCTTCTCAGTCTGGCACGAAAGATTGCAACTGAATACGGAATCAGCGTGAACGAAGGCATATACGCTTATACAAAGGGGCCTGCGTATGAGACACCTGCCGAGATAAGGGCACTTAAATCCATGGGTGCTGATGCTGTGGGCATGTCTACCGTTCCTGAGGTTACAGCTGCGGTACACGCAGGCATAAGAGTGCTTGGTATTTCATGCATATCAAACCGTGCAGCCGGTATTGACCCGCATCCGCTCGGCCATAAAGAGGTTCTTAATA
>CAYYGK010000137.1:5661-7479 GCA_964471145.1 uncultured Eubacteriales bacterium
AACGTTGAGAAGGCTGCCGGAAACATTGGTGTGCTCATTGCAGAGCTTATACGCAGTTTTAAGTGTTAGAGACTCTGTTGATATTATTGGTTCATGATTGATATATTGTTTATTGGATATGAACGCACCTCCACCTAAAGAGGTGGAGGTTTCTTTGAGGCATAGCTAAGCAGGTTTTTCAAGCTGTCCTGCATCAGCAAATACGTGTGGGTTTACTTTTCTTATTATATTGCAGGCTCCGTTTATATACTTATTAATCAGTACTCCTCTGCTGTTCTGTGAGCAATTGCCTGTTTCAGTACCGTCCTTACCCTGCTTTTTCTTTTCAAGGTAAGCCTTAATAGTTTCCTGGAAGTATACTGTCCTTCCCCGGGCTTTCTGCCTTTTCTGAGCCTGCCTGAATATAATGCCTTAAGGGAGCAATTTACATTAATATTGTCAAGTTGGTTATTCATTTCATTCAAGCCAATATGGTAAGCATGTTACGAAAAGCAATATATAAGGTATATACGGTTCAAAAAACAAGGTTTAAAAAACAGGTCTTGATTAAACCTGAAAAGTGTTGTAAAATTGGGAATAGAAATCGATTGCTGTTATTTGGGGGGTGTCTCATACGGGCGGCAATAAGGGCAGGAAGGTAACAATATATGACATTGCAGGTGAGGTGGGCACTTCGCCTTCCACTGTTTCAAGGGTGCTTAGCAACAGTGGATACCCGGTTCGTGAGGAGCTGCGCAGCCGGATTGTTGATGCTGCAGACAGACTGGGTTACACTCCTAATGTGATTGGGAGGATGCTTAAGAAAAATGACAGCCGTGACATAGGGGTAATTGTGCCCAACATATCCAACCCTTTCTATCCCCAGTTGGTGCTGGGTGTCGAGCAGGAGGCCAGAAAGCTTGGCTATGACATACTGCTGTGCAATTCCTTCCGTGACCCCGATACCGAAAGAAAATACCTGGAATCACTGTATCAGAAACAGGTCAGGGGTATAATCCTTTCCTCAATAAACCAGGAGCTCAGGTTTTTAAGGAAACTGTATGAAAACGGCATAAGGATTGTTGTGCTGGACCAGGAAAACACCGGCTTACGGTGCAGCAGGGTAGGATTTGACTATATAAAAGGCGGCATGATGGCAATAGATTACCTTGCTAAAAAGGGGCACAGTGACATAGCTTTTGTAACCTCGCCGCTTACAAAGAAAAGCAGGATGCTGACCTTTGAAGGGTTTAAGCTGGGGCTTTACAGCAACGGCATTCCGTACAGGGAAGACTATGTTTTAGTATCCGAGACAGAAGAGGAATATGAAAACAGCACATACGAGTTTGAAAACGGTAAAAGACTTGCAGGGAAGTTATTAAGCTGTAAAAATATACCTACTGCAGTTTTTGCAGTAAACGACATGACAGCTTTTGGTGTAATCCATGGTTTATTAAACAGCGGCGTAAAGGTTCCTGAAGATGTTTCGGTTGTAGGCTTTGACAATATAGAAATCTCTTCAATGATAAACCCTCCGCTCACAACGGTTGCCCAGCCATCGTTTGAGACGGGCAGAATGGCGTGCAGACTGCTTGTGGACAGCATGGAGGACAGTGACTATAAAGATGTTTCGGTTACACTGGAGCCTGCGCTTGTAGTGAGAAGTTCTGTAGCAGAAATCGATTGCTAAATAATTGACGGGAGGCGTTATAATGGGCAAAACAGGAGCAAAGCCTGATGTACTTGTTGTTGGGGGAGGAATGATCAGCAGGGAGGTTATACTTCCTACTGTTTTTCAGGAGCAGAAATACGGCAGAATAGGCAGCGTATCCATAAGTT
>CAYYGK010000138.1:0-3897 GCA_964471145.1 uncultured Eubacteriales bacterium
CCCGATCACCCTGAATTGTAATAGTACCCGTAAATCCCATATCCCTAGAAAGTTCCTCTCCTTTTTGTTCTATGCTTTCTTTTGCTTCTTTTAGCTCCTTCAAGCTGTTAATGCACTTTATTTCCTTTTCAGCAGTTTTCTCCGCACCTGTTTCTTCAAGGCCGTATTTTTCAATAAAAGTTCTGAATTCCAGCCTGTTGAAAATTTCATGCAGCTTTTCTCTGTCAAATTCCTTTTTTTTAAGTTGGCTTATGCTGCATATCCCCTTGATATTTTTCTCTATAACTGCAAGCTTTCTGCTCAGAAAAGCAGTTTCTTTATCCTTCTCGAGCTTCTCCTTGAGGCTTTTTCTGCTTACGCTTTCAATATTTTCATAAACATTCTCCAGTGTATCATACTGTTTTATCAGTTTTAGAGCAGTCTTCTCTCCAACTCCCATTACTCCGGGTATGTTGTCGGAAGCATCTCCCATCAGGCCTTTCACATCAATTAGTTGTTCAGGCTGCAGCCCGTATTTCTGATTTATGGCAGACTCATCATATTCTCTTGTTTCAGTCCTGCCTCCCCTTGTTGAAGGAATTTTAATCCTTGTTTTTTTTGATGCAAGCTGTAGAGCATCTCTGTCACCTGTAATTATAATGACCTCAAAACCTTCTTTTTCTCCGGCAGCTGTAAAAGACCCAATAATATCATCTGCCTCAAATCCTTCAATTTCAACCCTTTTTATATTGAGAGCATCCAGAACCTGTTTGATTACAGGCAGCTGCATAGCCAGCTCTTCAGGCATCTTTTTTCTCTTAGCCTTGTATTTATCATATTCTAAATGCCTGAACGTTGGTGCACCTAGATCAAATGCCACACATACGTATGATGGTTTTTCTTCATCAATATACATGTTCATGATATTCAGGAAACCAAATACCGCATTTGTGTAAAGGCCGTCAGAAGTCCTGAGCATTTCCGCATTCATAAGACCGTAAAATGCCCTGTTGAGTATGCTGTTTCCATCAATCAGCATGAGTTTTCCCGGGGTTTTGCCCAATAAATGATCATCCTCCCTGTTTAAACAAGTGTCAGCCGTTTTTTCTGAACACCACTGTTACTTCCGCACTTCCACGTCTGGTTTCAAGTTCATTTATCATCTCAAGCAGCAACTCCCTGCGCACTTCCTCTGAATCCTTTTTTGAACCTGCATCTTTTATCTGAGAGTTTTCTTCATTGAGCTTCCTGTAAAGGTCATCAATTGTTATTGAAGGCTTTTTAATTTCATCTGATGTAAAAACCACGTTCTCATTGCCGAACTCGTCAGTAAGGAAACTGTTTAAATCATCAATTTTTCCCGAATTTATTGTAAAGTGGATTGTTAATGGCAGTGCCTGTGCATATGGTTTTTCATCATCAAACACTGCACCGTTTTCCTCTGCAAATTCCTCAAGAGATGACACACTGCTTTCAATGTCCTTAACACTAACAGTTATTTCAATAATCCTCTGTCCGGTAGTCTCTTGTATTGAACCCATTACTCCAAAGTCACCTGCTCCCTTGCCCTCGGGCGCATTTTCCATGTTGTGCTTCTCCAAAGCACTGATGCCTTCATCCATTTTTTGATTTTGCTTAACTGTTTCATTTAACGAGCGGCCGGACATTATTCTCTGTTCTGTATTATCGCCTTTTATGGCATTATCAAAGACAGTGCCCCTGATAAATAATATGAACAGTACACCTGCTGCCAGTGCACTTGCAACCTTTAGTTGAGGGCTGTTGATGATGCCAAACCGGGATTTTTTCATTTTCTGCCCTGCTGCCTTCAGTTTCGTATTAAGGTCGTCCCCGAATTCTATAGGCAGCTCCTCGTCCTCAATATCCCTTGCTGCAAATATCATCTCCCTTGTAAACTCAAGTTCCTTTGTGCAGCCTTCACATTCTTCAATGTGTTTTTCAAGGTATTTTCTTTCCTTTTCGTCTGCTTCTCCGTCCAGGTATGCAGAAAAAAGCTGTCTTGCTTTATTGCATTTTGTCATCTCCAACCCTCCTTCCCTGTATGTTTGACGTATCCGCTGTCGAGAAGTTCCTTCTTACTTAATACTATATCCTTTAGAGCAGCTCTTGCTCGGCTTATTCTTGATTTGACAGTACCAACCGGACATTCTGTTATTTGTGATATCTCTTCATAGCTGTAGCCCTGTAAATCTCTTAGAACCAGTACAAAACGGTGCTCTTGGCAAAGTTCTTTTAGAGCATCCCTTACCTTCTCCTTCAATACCTTTCTCTCATGTATTTCCTCCGGGTCAGCGCTTTCATCTTTTATCTGCCTCTTCACAGAGCCATCTTCCATTTCAACCTCTTCATCCAGGGAAACTGTTTTTCTTCTCTTTCTTTTTCTTAATTCGTCAAAACAAACATTTTTGGTAATCCTGTAAATCCAGGTTGAAAAAGAAGCATCCCCCCTGAAATTTGCTATTGATTTGTAAGCCCTTATGAAAACCTCCTGTGCCATATCATATGCGTCATCAGGATTACCCGTCATTTTAAGTGCTATATTGTAAACACGCTTTTGATGGCTCTTTATAAGTTCCTCAAAAGCCTTTACATTACCCGATTTAGCTTCCGTCACAAGTGCGGAATCTACCTCCGCCATCTCTTTTCTCCCCCCTGAAGCAGCTACAACTGTGTAATTAACATAACCATGATATTATACAGTTATTGAGCAGTTAATTCAAACAGTTTTAATCTGTTTCTCTTCTTTTAATGCTTTTATACACCGATATTATTTCATCATGATATCGGGGTAAAGCCTCAATATGCCCCCACCCGCCCGTTAATTGGAAGAGACCGTCGTATGCCATCCTGTGATATGTGTGCACTATATGAGGTATGTTTCTTTCCTCAAGTATGGAGTGTATAAGCTGTGCCTCAATCTCATTTTCGAGCGTGACTACTTTACCGGTTTTTTCCATACTTCTCTCAACACCCTATGTTTTTAAGATAATCAAGCTTTGTAAAATTCTTTTCAAGCTTCTGCCCCAGATACCTTTCCATTACCCTGCTCAATCCGCTGAGTGACTGCGATGCCAGATTAAACCTGAATAGTTTCTCCATTGGTGAATAAACAATATGCTGCATTGCCCTTATGGCATTTTTGTCAAGATGCAATCCGGATTTCCTGCCCTGGCATCCTGTACATATTATGCCATCCCTTTCAAAGTCAAAGCTTCCTCCATCTTTAAAAGGTTCCCCGCATTCAATGCATCCGTATATCTCAGGAGTAAATCCCATCAGTGACAGCATTCTGAGTTCAAATATCCGTGTGACCAGTTCGGGCTGCTTTCCAGTGTTAACAAGCATATGAAGTGTATTAAGGAACAGTCTCAGCGTTGAAGGCACAGGCAGGTCTTCCTGCACTACATCGTTAAGAAGCTCAACCATATGAGAAGCATATGTCAGTTTTACAAGGTCATTTCTAATACCATAAAAAGATTCTATTACATCACATGAGTTTATCGAGTATAGATTTTTCCCCTTAAATAAAATAAATCTGCCATAGCACAGGAACTGGCTTCCAGCCACAATCCTGCTCCGTGGTCTCCTTGCTCCCCTTGCCGAGGCCCTGACTTTGCCATGATCTTTGGTAAATATTGTTACAATTCTGTCGGCCTCACCAATGTTTACAGCCTTGATTATTATTCCATCTGTCCTTAAACAGGCCATTTATACCTTCCCCGATTCGCCTTTTAAGGTAATTATACATCCTTACCTGCGACTGTGGCAACCTTATCTATTGTCCTGTCTTCATCATGAGACAAATTACCACATTTGAGTTCTTTAAAGAACAAATAACTGTCTATACTGCCGGTCCTTTCAAAGGTCTTCCAGGCAAAATCCGATAACAATTGCAGT
>CAYYGK010000138.1:3907-7476 GCA_964471145.1 uncultured Eubacteriales bacterium
TCGCCCTTTTATCCATCGGTAATAATTATGTTTCCACATTCATTGAGGAACTATTCTAAATCAATTATTGGTATCCCAGAATTTTCAACATACTGCTGCTGTTTCTCCAGTCCTCCTTCGTCTTCACCCACAGCTCCAGATACACTCTGGTTTGGAGCCATCTTTTAAGGCTTTGTGTTGCCATAGCTTTAATTTTTTTGAGCATTGATCCGTTTTTCCCTATGATTATGCCTTTGTGTGTCTTTTTTTCACAATATATGTTTGCATAGATTTCTGTCTTTCCGTTATCCTCCTGCTTGAACAGTATAACTTCAACTGCCGTTCCGTGCGGTACTTCTTCATTTAGCATCATCAAAAGCTTTTCCCTTATTATCTCTTCTGCAATCCATTTTTCAGGCATATCTGTAATCATGTCATCAGGATAATGCCTGGGGCCTTCCGGTATCAGCTTCTTTATTTCCCCCTTTAAAACATCCAGTCCGTCACCTGTTTTGGATGATACGGGAACTGCCGCATAAAAACTCATATTTTTCTGGTAGAATGATATAAGCGGAAGAAGCAATTCTTTCATTACAATGTCTGTTTTGTTTAAAACCAGTATAATCGGCTTTCTAAACTCAGCCAGCTTTTGAGCAGCCTCCCTGTCCTCTGAGCTTTTTCTCTTCCTGATTGCATCAACCACAAAAAGAATAATATCAGTGCCTTTGATTGCCTCCCTTGTTACCGACTCCATATATTCACCAAGTTTGCTTGATGGGGTATGCAGGCCGGGAGTATCAATGAAAATCATCTGACAGTCTTCAGTTGTAAGTATTGATTTTATTGTGTTGCGTGTTGTCTGGGCTCTTCTTGTAACTATGGAGATGCTGTTTCCGGTCAGATGGTTGATAAGTGTTGACTTGCCGGCGTTGGTTCTTCCCGCTACACTTATGAACCCTGTCCTGAAAGCCATATTTTCCTCCCTGTGGTTACTCTTTTTAGAATCTGTTTTCGAAAGCATACGGAAGCAGTTCTTCTACGGTATAGACCCTGTAGTTACCGTTCCTGTTTGCACATATTATCCTGGCATCTTTTTTGGCAAATTCCCAGATTACCTGTCTGCATATCCCGCAGGGATAAACATGTTTCTCACTGTCCCCTGCAACGGCAATTCTGCAAACTACCCCATTGCCCTCCGACACAGCTTTAAAAATTGCTGTTCTTTCGGCACATACAGAAGCCGGGAATGAAATATTTTCTATATTTATTCCCGTATAAACACTCCCATTCGGGGTTTCTACAGCTGCACCCACCTTAAATCCCGAATACGGCGCATATGCCTTTTTCATTGCATTTATTGCCGCTTCAACCAGTTCACTGTTGCCCATATCAGCATTCACCTTTAAAACACCCTTGCTTTTTACATAGTTATTGTTTCCACAGCGGTGGTCAGCTTATCCCCAATAAGTCCAAAACCTTCTGCTGCCTTTCAAACATCTCCGTGCTCCCATCCGCATGGTCATAGCCCATAAGATGCAAAACCCCGTGAGCTATAAGATAAAGCAGCTCCCTTTCAAATGAATGACTGTTTTCCAGAGCCTGGCTGCATGCTACCTCGGGACACACAACTACATCTCCTAGCTGTATAAGTCCCGTATCCATATCCGTATCGCCATGCGCCGGGGATAATCCGGTATTGTCTTTTGCCACAATGGGAAATGAAAGAACATCGGTTGCACCTTCCCTGCCCATATGCTTCATATTGAGCTCTTTTATGGTTTGTATCCCTGCAAGAATAATCGTCACTTCACATTCTGCGGCTTCAATCCCCTGCTTAAGACAAAGCTCAACACAGTTTTTTATATGTGTAATAAGATTATCAGGTATTTGCATCATGCTCTGTCTGTTATCAATATTTATTTCCATGATTCCTCCGTTTATTTGCTTCTTCCGCTCATAAGCTCAATCTGGTCTATTGAAGTTAATGCTTCTGTTACCTTGTTTCCCGCCTTAATTTCCGGGTACTTTTCCCTGGCATGGAAAAATCCGCTAAACACCTGCATAAATGCCTTTGCAATTTCGTCAAGGTCCTTTAGCGTCAGTTCACACTGATCCAGCTGCCCGTCCTCAAGCTTGTCCCTTATAATCTTTCTTACCAGTCCTTCTATCTTGCCCACTGTTTTTTCCTGCATGGACCTGACTGCCGCTTCCACCGAATCAGCCAGCATTACTATTGCCGCTTCTCTGGAAGTCGGCTTCGGGCCCGGGTATCTAAAATCCTCTTCATTCAATTCCTCCTGCCCGGTTTCTTTTTGTGCTTTGTGGTAAAAGTAAGCAACCAGTGTTGTTCCATGGTGCTGCCTTATAATATCCTGTATCGCGGCAGGTATTTTGTTTTCCCGGGCTATGGATGCACCATCTTCAGTATGTGAAGTTATTACCAGCGTGCTTAAGTTTGGCTTCATTCTGTCATGAGGATTTTCTGTAATCTGGTTCTCCCTGAAAAAACCCGGTCTTTTTGTTTTTCCTATGTCATGATAATATGCTCCAACCCTGGCAAGCAGCGAGTTTCCCCCAACGTGGTCTGCTGCAGCCTCCGCCATATTTCCAACCATCAGGCTGTGGTGATAAGTCCCGGGCGCCTCCATAAGCAGCCTCTTTATCAGAGGCTGATTTGGATTGGCAAGTTCAAGAAGCTTAAGAGGTGTTATTATCTTAAAAGCACTCTCCATAAACGGAAGCAGGCCTATCGTTACTATAATAGAAACCACACCGTTCACAGCTGCAAGAAGACTGTCTGAAGCTATGCTTTTTGCTGAGCCCTTGTTTATAAGTCCCATGCAGACAATTACAACTGCATTCACTGCACCGATAAACAGTCCGGCCGCAGAAAGCATACTTCTCTGGTTTGCCCTCGATACCACAAAAGGCGATACTGCTCCGCCTATTGCAGCCATCATGATAAATGCCGGGTCGCCTCCCGTCATGAGTGTTACTGCTGTCAATGTTATGAAATTAATAACTATTGCCAGTTTAATGTCCAGCAGTATTGCTATAAGCATAGGCGCCATAAAAACCGGAACCAGCAGTATTGAATACCCGAAAAGCACCCTTGCAGCCGCAAGTGTTATAATTATAATTAAAGAAAGAACAATAAGCTCATTTATTTTGCTATATACCTTTTTGCAGAACCTTTTCAAATACAGGCCTGTTATGATCTCAAGCATCAGAAGCAGCGCAAATAAACCTGCAGCAAAGGCATAGTCAAATCCTCCATTGTCCAGCATGTCGAGCTCCCTGAGCAAAAGGTGCTTGTCTTCGGTAACCACATCCCCCACATTCAGAATTCTTGAACCCTTTTCCACAATTATGCTCTTTCCCAGGATTTTGTTATATGCTTCCTCCTTCTTAAGTCTTGTCAGCTCCTTGTCTATAATGCTGTTGGGCCGTACAAGTGCACTTATAATAAGGGTTCCGGCATCTTCAAGTTCTGAAGGAAGGCCTTGTTTCTTTAGATCATTTGTTATATTTGTAATGGCAACAGACAGGTTGTCCTCCGTTAAGTCGGCTGCCATCGCTTTACCAAGCAA
>CAYYGK010000139.1:0-3855 GCA_964471145.1 uncultured Eubacteriales bacterium
CTGTATTCATGAAATTTTCCATATCTTATCACAAATTTATCCATGGCGTCAACCTGTTTCTTGCATATTTTTTATTTGCAAGGGTATGTTACATATTACGACATATTTCCATAATATATTGCCTTTCTTTTACTATCACATTTAATCATGGTACTAAATAGAACACAATGAAGATTTATTGTATAATACCGGTATAATTGTTTTAAAGGAGGCCGTCATGTCAGTAAGGGTTGGCATAGGACAGGACAGTCACAGGTTTTCAAAAGAGCAGAGAGACAGGAATCTTGTTCTTGCAGGAGTTGTTATAGAAAGGATTCCATCTCTTGAGGGAAACAGCGATGCCGATGTGGTGCTTCATTCAATAACCAATGCTGTTTCAGGCGTGACTTGCGTTAACATACTTGGAGATACCAGCGACAGGATGTGCCTTGAGCAGGGCATTACCGACAGCAGCAGATACCTTGAAAAGGCGCTTGAGCACCTTAAAGGCAGAATAACCCATGTCTCTGTTTCCATTGAGTGCTCCAGGCCCCGTATATCCCCTGTTATTCCGCAGATGCGTGAGAGCCTGTCAAAATTGCTGGGTGTCCCCTCTGACAGCATAGGAATCACCGCAACCACCGGAGAAGGGCTCACTTCTTTTGGCCGGGGGGACGGCATACAGGTGTTCAGTTGTATTACTGTCTGTGATTAGTTTCTTTTGAGCTGTTTCAGGTTTTTGGCTATGGATTCTGCCAATATAAGGTCTTCGGGTGTTGTAATCTTTATATTATAATAACCGCACATAACCATTTTTATCCTTTGACCGGTTCTTTCGACCAGCACCGCATCATCACTTCCGGTAAATCCTTCTTCTTGAGCTTTCCTGTGTGCTTGCATAATAATCTCGTATTTGAAGCACTGGGGTGTCTGCACCACCCACAGCCTGCTTCTGTCGGGGGTAAGTACTGCAAATCCTTCAGCATCTGCTACCTTTATGGTATCCTTTGCAGGAACAGCGGCACAGCAGGCTCCATACCGCTCTGTTGCCCTTATGCACTTCTCTATGCTGACCCTGTCTATGAAAGGCCGGGCCCCGTCATGTATAAGAACGGTAGAGCCGTCAGGCTTTACTACACGAAGACCATTGTAAACCGATTTCTGTCGTGTTTCTGCTCCCGCCACTACTGCTGTCACCTTTGAAAAGCTGTACCCTGCAACCATCTTCTGGAATGCTGTCGTATCCTTTGCATTGATTACAACCACAATCTCATGAACCAGGGGACATTCTTCAAATGCCATTAAAGTCCTGGCCAGCACTGAAATCCCTGCAACTGTGACAAACTGTTTGTTCATGCTGCGTCCCATCCTGCTTCCCACACCGGCAGCAGCTATTATGCAAGTGTTTTTTCTTTTTTTTTGCTCAGTCATACCAGGTCTACCCTTATACCCTTTTTTCTCAATCTGTCTGTCTCCCCGTTATATTCTCCACTGCTGGTAACCAGTATATCAATGCTTTGGACCGAATCAATCAGCACAAATCCTTCTCTGCCTATCTTACTGTGGTCTGCAACAACTATTGTCTTTTCTGCCCTTTCTATCATATGGCGGCTGACATCAGCTTCAAGATGGTGATAAGTAGTCATCCCATGGTCTGAACTTATTCCGTCAACAGAAAGTATAAGCTTGTCGGCCCTGTACCGGCCAAGCTGGCTCAGCGTATCCTCACCATAAGTATACTGATATTTAAAATCCATATTGCCCCCAAGGAGTATAGCACTACCGCCCTGATAATTCATGACTTCCTGGGCTATTAAAACTGAATTGGTCAGAATCAGAAGGTTTTTAAAATCCTTAAGCTCCTGGGCTGCAAACAGTGTGGTAGTCCCCGAATTCATCATGATGGTGTCACCATTACAAATCAAGGAGGCACACGATTTTGCAATGCGCCTCTTTTCAGTTTCATTGGTTTTCATCCTGTCATTGAGGGACATGTTACAGTAAGCCTTCCGGGTACTTACAGCGCCGCCATGGACTCTCCTTAAAAGGCCTTCATCCTCAAGCCCTGCCAGATCGCTCCTTACCGTTACCTCCGAAATGCCAAAAGTATCTGCAAGTTCTCCTACCCTTACCTTTCCCCTTCTGGTCAGCGTTTCAAGTATTTTGTCCCTTCTTCCTTCTACGTCCACCTTAACCTCCGTAACCTGCAAAACATATCATCAAAGCTCTATCCACCTTTTTTCCCTGTCTGAAATGTATGCTTTTTCCATCACGTACTGAATATATGCGCCTTCCTGGAAAGATGGCGAAGCCTCCTTTCCATTATACACACAGTCAAGAAAGTTGTACAGGCTGTGGACATGTGACCTTATCCATCCTACAGAAAACTTGGGGCCTGGAAATTTGGCTCCTGGTCCTGGAAACCTCTGTACGCATTCAATTTTCTTAAAACCCCTCTCTCCACCCAGAGCAGTGTCAGGCAGGGTATTGTCAAAAAACTCAAGCCAGTTGGGGTCCATAAGGTTAAAGCGTATACTGCCTTTGTCGCCGTGAATCTCAAACCTGAGTTCATCATTTGTGCCGGTTGCTATTTTGGAAGCCTCTATGGTGCCTGCTCCGCCGTTTTTCATTCTGACAACCATAAGCGCAAGGTCATCCGCCTCAATCTCTACCATTTTACCCGTTTTATCTGGCCTTTGAGGATAGACAACCCTTGTTTCTGCAAACACTGATTTGTACTCGCCAAGAAGGAAATATATAAGGTCCAGTATATGTGAACCCAGATCAAAGAGCACTCCCCCACCGCCGAATTTCTTATCCTGCTTCCATCCTATCGGTTTTTTGGGGTCGACCGATCCCGAATGGAGATAGCATGCACGAAAAGACATTATGTTGCCCACTCTTCCGTCCTCAAGCAGCTGCCTGGCCCTCATAGTTGCAGGAAAAAACCTGTACTGCAGTGCCATCTGTGTTACCGCCTCATACCTGTCAAGGACGCCGGTTATCTGCCTGGTCTCCTCAAAACTTGCAGCCAGAGGCTTGTCACAATATACATTCTTGCCTGCCTTGAGTGCTCCAAGGACCGCATCCTTATGATAGATGTTTGGCGTACATACATTTACGACATCTATTTCCTGATTTGAAAATATGTCTTCGGGGTTGTCAGTGGCATACTCAAATCCCATTGTATCCCTTGCGTTTTCTGCGACTTCCTCTATTGCGTCACACACCCCTGCAAGTTTAATTCTAAAAGGCAGCCCGCTGTAGTACAGCGGTATTGTCCTGTATCCAAAGGTGTGGGTCCTTCCCATAAACCCAAACCCTATGACTCCGACTCTGATTTCATCCATTAATAATCCTCCCGTAAAAGATCCCTTATATTACTCCCAGCTTCTTTTCTGTTTCGTATACCGCCTCATCTATGATGTCAAGCCCCTTCAGCGCAAGGTCATCCTGCATGATAAGGGGAGGTGACAACCTTAATATGTGCTTTGCAGGAACCCATGCAAGTCCATTCGAAAACGCCTTCTGGTAGACCATTGTTCCAGCCTCTTCAAAAGGCTCTTTTGTATCCTTGTCTTTGACAAGCTCTATAGCAAGAAGACATCCAATGCCTCTTACATCTCCTATTATTTTATGGTCCTCTTTCATCTTATTCATCCTCTTCAGCAACAGCATGCCCAGCCTGGCTGACCTTTCACACAGGTTCTCCTCTTCAATGACCTCTATTGAAGCCAGTGCGGCAGCACATGCCATCGGGTTTCCTCCATAACTGGATGATGCCTATTGACACTAGTTATGGTCCCGTGCACTTGAAAGGACTTCTTTCTGCGGCCGATGGGCAAGTCAATCGAGGGACGAACGATGGACAGTTTA
>CAYYGK010000139.1:3865-7474 GCA_964471145.1 uncultured Eubacteriales bacterium
ACTGGATGATGCAGATATTTTCTCTATGATATCCTTGTACTTGTCGCTTACACACATTGCCGTCACCGGAAACCCGTTTCCAAAACCTTTGCCCAGTGTAGTAATGTCAGGAGTTGTATTCCAGTTTTCCATTGCAAACATTCTGCCTGTTCTTCCCATACAGGTAAGCACTTCATCCGCCATCATCATTATACCGTGCTTATCGCATAGTTTCCTGAGTTTAGGCATGAAGTCGTCAGGGGGTATAACCGAACCACCCCAACCCTGTACCGGTTCCAGGACTATTGCGGCAACCCTCTGTGTGGTTTCGTTGACAATGACATTTTCCAGGAAATCAATACAGTAGCAGTTGCACTCAGGGTGTTTCATTTTGAAAGGGCACCTGTAGCAATTAGGCCTCGGAGCAAGGAAAAAACCGGGGGCCCTCATTCCCTGTGTATGATCTACTATGGCACAGCTCACTGCACCCATTGTCTTTCCGTGAAAATCCCTCCAGAATGAAATGAACTCAAATTTACCGGTGGCCGCTCTTGCACATCTCAGTCCTGCTTCTACAGCCGTGGTCCCCGAGTCATATAGCTGTATCCCGTTCAAATCACCCATAGTTATCGAAGCCAGTTTCTCTAAAAGCTTCGTCTTTATTTCAGTTGTGAAGTCATGGCAGTTCATAAGCTGTTTGGCATACTTTGCTACAGCTTCACTTATTTTTGGATGGCAGTGCCCAAGTCCTGTTACATAGATTCCTGATGAGAAGTCTATGTACGTGTTGCCGTCCACGTCCGTAAGGGTACATCCCTTTCCGGATTCAAATACAACCGGGCAAAGCCTTACCTGGCTTGAAAATCCCTTCATGTACTTTGCAGCCCTCTGGTGCATTTTTTTAGATTTTGGGCCGGGTATTTCAGTTTTGATATCCGGCAGCATGCCCGCGTCCACTTTAGCCCAATCCTTGTCATACATTTTGATCCTCTCCCATTTACTTATTATTTACGTATTACTTCCGTTTTTATTCTATTACATTTATTATTTGTTGTCAATTAAATTATTGTTAACTTTTGTTTTGGTTTTGGGCATAAAAAAAGCCCCTAAAAGGGCATGTCTGTATTGCCTTGTTCAGATAACTTTTTCTATGGAAAGCTTAGGCTTTGCAAAAATCATTCTTCCAGCCGATGTCTGAAGAACGCTTGTCACCATTACATTGATGGTCTCACCCATGTATGTTTTCCCCCCATCAACCACTATCATTGTGCCGTCATCCATATATCCTATGCCCTGTCCGTTCTCCTTGCCGTCCTTTATCACCTGCACCTTGAGTTTTTCTCCTGGAAGGGCTATCGGTTTAACGGCATTTGCAAGCTCGTTTATATTAAGCACTCCTATGTCCTGAACACTTGCAACCTTATTGAGATTATAGTCGGTGGTGAGCACATTCCCTTCATATTTTTTTGCCACGTTGAGCAGCTCCTTGTCCACCTCTCCACCCTCTGGTATCTCTACCTGATCCACTCTTACCAAATCTCCAAACTCCTTTTGTATGGCATTTAAAACATCAAGCCCCCGCCTTCCCCTGTTCCTTTTCAAGGTGTCCTCTGAATCAGCAATATGCCTCAGCTCATCCAGTACAAAACCGGGGACCACTATCTCACCCTCAAGGAATCCGCTCCTTATAATATCTAGAATTCTTCCATCAATCAATACACTGGTATCAACTATCTTGCATGCCCTGAAGCTGCTTTCAGGGTCTTTGCTGTTTTTAAACCGGTCAAATATGGGTTCGTTTCTTTTTCCTGCAGCTATACATATGCCAAGGCACCCGAACAGTATATTTGCCATTATGGAGATTGGAATTCCGATAATGCTAACCTTGTTTATCGGTATGGTTATGAGGTTTGCTGTAATAAGACCAGCTATAAGTCCTACCGCACTTACGGCAAGCTCATAGAGCGACATGTTTTGAACAACCTTCTCAAGCTTGTCCAGTGTCCTGATGACACTATTAATAAGTTTTCTTCCGGTAGAATAGAATATTAATGCAAAGGATACGGTTGCAGCAGCAAATATCAGCAGGCGGACCTCAAAACTTGAGGGTTCATACTTCAAGAGGACAAAAAACGTTCTGGCCAGCGTATACCCGGTAACTGCTCCAACAATAGCAAAAGACACTCTTATGACATTATTAAGCAATGTATCAGACTCCCTTGCCGTTAGTCACGTTTCAATACTCAGGTAGTCGTTTATAATGTTTTCTATCTCTATCTGGTCGATGCCCTTTGCAAGCACCAGTTCACTTATAAGTATCTGCCTGGCACTGTTGAGCATCTTTCTCTCCCCGGTGGACAAACCCTTTTCATTATCTCTGAGCATCAGGGTCCTTACTACATCGGCAACTTCATATATGTTGCCGCTCTTTATCTTCACCATATTCTCACGGTATCGCTTGTTCCAGTTGCTTGTTACACTTCCGTCCTGCTCTTTAAGGATTTCAAGAACCTTGTCTACTTCCTTGTTGGGAATTATCTCTCTTATACCGATGTTCTTGACATTTTTGGTTGGAATCATAACCTTCATATCACCAATTGGCATCCTGACAATATAATAATCCTGTTTCTTCCCGAGTATTTCCTTCTCCTCAATTGACTCGATTATCCCGGCGCCATGCATGGGGTAAACTATCTTGTCTCCAACATTATACATGAATACACCCTCCATCTGCCATCAAAACAGCTTCCTTCCTTAAGTTCCCCCTTATTGAACTTATTCCTTCACCGTGAATTATATATTCCAGATCAGCCGGGGTTTTTGTCAGGACTAAAGAACCATCTATATATCTCTGTAAAGGTCCTGTTATGAAAAATAATCTTGCCCTGTAAAACCCAAAATAGCAAAAATACCTCCATACAGTATTTTATATAAAACAAAGGCAACCATCGTGTACAAACACCCACCGTATTAGTATACAACAAATATTGGATTATGTCAAAAAGAACGCTCAAAAGGCCCTGTTTTAAGCCATACAGCCATCTGAGCGTATGCATGCTACATTGATTTTTGACTGAAAACAGGCTATACTTTTCATGGGAGTGATGAAGATGCACAAACCAATCAGTACCAAAAACACTTTTCTTGACCGTAGATTGAATACAGAATACTTATTGTCATATACAATAGCGTTCCTTGCTGCGTTTGTTTCTGCAGCAGGCCTTGCCTATCCGCACCATATATATAAGGCTGAAGATTTGATCGCATCAACTGTGCCAACAGATGCTTTTATCCTTATTGCTTGCATTCCTGTGTTTCTGGCTTCTCTTATACTCTCATCAAAGAAAAAACTGACCGGTTTACTGTGTTGGCCGGGCATGCTTCTTTTTTTCATATACGTATATTTTCCCTACGCACTGACCGTTCCTTTCAGCATATTCTTCCTTCTGTATGTTGCAATAGTATCTCTTGGCATATATACGCTTGCCTCACAGCTGACCGCTATTGACAGCAAAGCAGTCTCAGAAGAACTTGACGGCAAGGTTCCGTCAAAAATCTCAGGCATCATACTTGCCGTTCTGGGTCTTTTTGTCATCATAAGACAGTCAGCTCTTATAATAAGTGCTGCCT
>CAYYGK010000140.1:0-4210 GCA_964471145.1 uncultured Eubacteriales bacterium
TTTAAGAAGGTTTCTTGACGACAGAGGATTCCTTGAAGTAGAAACCCCCATACTCAATGTCATTGCGGGAGGCGGTGCGGCAAAGCCATTTATAACGCATCATAATGCTCTGGATATGGACCTGTATCTCAGGATAGCCCCTGAGTTGTATCTTAAAAGACTAATAATAGGGGGAATGGAAAAGGTATATGAAATTGGCAGACTCTTCAGAAACGAAGGTATTTCAATAAAGCACAATCCCGAATTCACTTCAATAGAAGTATACCAGGCGTATACGGACTACAAGGGTATGATGGAACTTGCGGAACAGATGATATCAAAGGCAGCAAATGAGGTGCTGGGAACGATGAAAATTCCGTACCAGGGAATTACCATCGATCTGGAACCGCCATGGCAAAGGATAACCATGACAGAAGCAGTCAGAGAATATAGCGGTATAAATTTTGACACAATAAGTGATAATGCACAGGCAAAGCAGATACTTAAAAGTAAGGGCATTGAGACGGAAAAACCTTTAACCAGAGGTGAGGCTCTCAATATTCTGTTTGAGGAGTTTGCGGAACCGCATCTTATACAGCCGGTATTTGTGTTGGATTATCCTGTGGAGGTTTCTCCCCTTGCCAAACGAAAGCAAGATACACCGCACCTGACCGAGAGGTTTGAGGTATTCATTACCGGTAAGGAGATAGGCAATGCGTTTACTGAATTGAATGACCCGGAGGATCAGAAGGAGAGATTTGTTGACCAGGCAAGAAAGAGAGAAGAGGGAGACGAGGAAGCCAACATGATGGATGAGGATTTCCTGCATTCGCTTGAGTATGGTATGCCGCCTACAGGCGGCCTTGGCATAGGAATCGACAGATTGGTAATGCTGTTTACAGATTCAGCATCAATCAGGGATGTACTTCTTTTCCCTACAATGAAACCAAAGGCATGAGAGCAAAAAATATGGAGGGTTTATGGAGATGGACAGAAAAAAGGCCCTCAGTATTATGGGGCTTAAGGAAGAGGCAACAGACAATGAAATAGAGAAACGGTACTATCTTCTGCTTAGAAAATATAAGATGCTCAGGGATACGAAGCAGGAGGATGCCTTAAAACCTGACATTGATGAGATAACAGAAGCATACAATCTGCTTGCCGGAAACGTTTTTGAACAGGAGGAGAGAAAGCCTGGTCCGCTGTTTGAGAAACTTGGTGTTGATGAGGACAAGGTGAGGAACTTTTTCCATTACTACAAGTGGCATATAATCATAGGGATAGCTGCAATATTAGTGGTGTTCTCTTTGGTAAAGGCTGTAACCCAGCCGCGCCCGGACTTCAATGTGGCCTTTATTGGCAATATATATTACCAGGAGGCCGATTTTCTTAAGGAGAAAATTGAAACGGAGATCGATAGTGTAAGAATTGCTTCCATTGACGGTGCCGCATTTCTCAGCAAGGAAATGGAATACCAGATGGAGATGAAAGCCATGGTGCTTCTGGCGGCTGCAGATGTAGATGTTTTTATAACAGACAGTGATAAGTTTAAAAGGTTTGCAAAGCAGGGGGCATTTTTGAAGCTTGATCAATTAACCCAAAAGCATGGAATAGTTGTGGGTAATGATGCAAAATTCATGGAAAAATCAGAAGAGGATGACAAAAAATATTGGTACGGAATAGATGTTAGCAGCAGCAGCCTTCTTAAGGATTCAAAAATAATAGGAGAAGAGTTGATTTTTTCAATCAAGGTCAATACCGAAAATCCTGACAAGGCGGCTGAGTTTTTAAAACTGCTTCTTGGACAATAATGGGGAAGAGGGCTTGAAAAAGGGAAACAGGGAGGAATAATAATGTCAAGTGAGCTTAAGATTTCTGAAGAGAAAAAAGAAGGGATTACCCAAATTTTTCTGGATGGTGAGGTGGACATATATACTTCTCAGAGCCTGAAGGAAAAGCTGTATGCGACCATAGACTCCACCCGCCAGGATATACGCATCAACTGTTCAAAACTGAACTATATCGACAGCACGGGACTGGGGATATTTGTTGGGGCACTAAAAAAAGCAAAGCATTATGGCAGGGATATTTATGTGAGCGAGCTTAAGGAAAATATCAAGAAGCTTTTCCTGATAACAGGTCTGGACAAGCTTTTTGTCATTGAATAGTTGTTGATATAAGCTATTTGCGTTGCAACATAAATCTCCGGCAGTCATACTAAATGTTGCTGCTCAAATAGGCTTAACAACGCAAATTGCTCAATATGGAGGGAGTGTAGCAATGGCAGGGGAAAAAGCAAGCATAGAATTGGTTTTGCCATTCAAGGCGAAGTTTGTAAGTGTGGCCCGCCTGACAGCTTCGGGCATAGCCAGCAGAGCAGGTTTTGACATAGAGACGGTTGAAGATATAAAAGTTGCACTTTCAGAGGTATGCAACAAGCTTGTGACAAAGGGAAGCGAAATGACAGGCCGTTACAGGATAGTTTTTGACCTGACAGAACGGGGGTTGCAAGTTACCTTTAAATCAGAGCACAGTTCCCTTGCATCCCTGTTTCGCAAGGAAACAGATGAACTTGGGATATCAATTATTTCGGCACTTATGGATGACCTTAAAATCCCTGAGGATGATTCTTTTATTCTTCAGATGTCAAAAACTGTTAAGGAGAACGAATAGTAATGGGAACCAGCACTAAAAGGAATACAAAAGGGGACGATATCCTTTTCAGGGAGTATAAAGAGGACCCTACAAAGGGGAAAAGGAACTGTATTGTAGACAAGTACCTTTACCTTGCTGAGATTATATCCAGGAAATTCTTAAACAGGGGTATTGACTATGATGACATATATCAGATTGCATGCGTGGCATTAATCAAGGCGGTAGAAAGGTTTGACCCGGGTAAAGGCGTGAAATTTGTCAGCTTTGCTACGCCGACCATATTGGGTGAAATAAAGAGGTTCTTTCGGGACAAGGGTTCCGTTATAAGGATACCCAGGAGAATATATGAGATATACAAAAAAGTCAATCATGCAAAGGAGCAGCTGTCGTTTGAGCTTAACAGGGCTCCAAGGGTAGATGAAATAGCGGAATTTTTGAAGTTGGACGAGGAGACAATACTGGAGATCATCGAGTCATGGAGTGTCTATAATGTACGTTCTTTTGATCAGACGGTCTTTGAAGGTGATGACGTGGAGTACCATGAGACTATTGGTGAGGATGACAGCACTTTTGAAAAAATAGAGAACAGGGATTTTCTTGAGAGGAGCATGGACAGGTTCAATGAAGCTGAGAGGAAATTTATAAAGATGAGATATTACGGCAACAAGACACAAAAGGCAATAGCAGACAAACTGGGTGTTTCTCAGATGTATGTATCAAGAATGGAAAGAAAGGTTCTTGAGAAATTCAGAAGGATAATGAACAAGTAAGAAGGATGTGTTGTTTGACACATGGCGTAAAGGGGTAAATTATTTACATATTAATATATCTGACGGAGTTGGATTATGTCAGCCTTTTACAAAAGCTATAACGCCCGGATTAACAGTGACCTGGATGAAATGGGAGAACTTGTGGGCGATGCGCTAAACTTCATAAGAGAAGAATACAGGGTAGATAATAAAACCCATCTTTTTGAAATCAGGGTTATATTAAGTGAGCTTGTACTGAATGGAATCCGGCACGGCAACAAGGAAGACAGGAACAAAGATGTCAAGCTTTCTCTCACATCCAGTCCGGGTGACTGTATTTATATTACGGTTGAAGATGAAGGACCGGGCTACGATTACAATTATATAATCAAACACTGCAAGTGCTGTGAAAGCATGTTTGAATTATATGATGCAAAAGAGACAGGACGTGGCATCCTTATAGTAAACAGCCTTTCGGAAAGGCTCATTTTCAACACTAAAGGCAATAAAATAACTGCAGTAAAGAGGATTTAAGGCTGGTTTCCGCCCATAATCCTGTCAAGTCCCATCATTTTCTTAAGTCCTGATGAATTCACAAATATATAACCGCTTACCAGGCTGAAAAGCAGCACAATAAAACAAAGACCCTTGATTGATCCTGTACTGCCGTAGTGAAGGTAGTTATATATCTTAACTGTCAGTGTTGATGTTCCCGGTGGTGTCACAAGAAGAGTAGCTCCAAGCTCTCCCATGCAGAGGATAAACATGAGTGCGCTGGAAGCTGCCATGCCTGGAAACAGTATTTTCAACCTGGTATGAATGAATAT
>CAYYGK010000140.1:4220-7465 GCA_964471145.1 uncultured Eubacteriales bacterium
TCATTTGTATGAAGTACTGCAGCCTCAGTAAGGCTTTCTTTTAACATAATTGACTGCGCTGTAAGTATTATGACCATCAGTGGTGAGAACCTTGTGACAAGTGCGGTGACAGGGAGCAGGATGCTACTGTAGAGGGCATCGGGTAGAACAGGGTTCCATGTGCTGATAAGGCTTATACCTGTAATGGGAGACGGGACGGTAAAAAGGATTACATTTAAAAAAATAATAACCCTTCCCGTTTTGGGAAAGTCACAGGCAAGGTTTGCAATTGCAACAGTAAGCGGAAGGGAGACTATAACCGCAGCAGCGCTTGCCGTAAGGCTGAAAGAAATCTCCTCAATTGACCCGGACACCGTATCTAAAAGAGAATACCACATGCGGTAATCTGCTGCTATAAGCCAAACCGGAACAGCAATCTGAAAAATAATGATGATTACAGCGCCAGCCGTCAGGTATTCGCCTGCAAGACCTGCAGTAAGCATAAGCCTTGTTTCCAGTGAAGAATCAGTGCCGGCAGGGAAGGCTTTTATGGCATATCCCCTGATAATGGATATTATAAGCACCGTCAGTGCAAGGAGCGGCAGTGATGCGGTAAATATCTGCGGGGCAGGCACTCCTGCAGAAAACTGAGTATATATCTCAAGGGGATATGTGTTGACACCGAAAAGAGCAGGTATGGTGTAGTCTGTAAGGCTGATTATAAATATGAAAGCGGAAGATACAAACATAAGCGGTAATACAGCCGGCAGCACGATGTGGATATAAACGCCCAAATCACTGCAGCTTGTTCTGGCCGCATCAATGACATCTCTTTGTATAGATTTTAAAGCTGCCATTGTAAACACGGCGGCCACTGGCAGTGTGTACATCGACTGTACCAGTATGGCAAGTCCCCAGCCTGTAATGCTCAAATCAGAATTCATTACAGAGTTTATGGCAGTTACAAGTTCCGTCCATGCCATGGCGTGTATATAAGGAGGTATCAGTAAAGACAGCAGCACAAGCCATCTGAGTCTGCGCCAAAACCTTGATTTGAGTGTAAACAGTATGGTACCACACCAGCCTCCTATTATGAGGGTGATAATGGAAACTGCTGCAGAATAACCTGTGCTTTTAAGAAGAAGCCGGAATGTACGCTCTGATGGTATCAGGGCCTTGATATATACCCCGGGAGAAGAATAAGCATATCTTACACTGTGAAATGCCAGCATAAGCAGCGGCAGCAGTACTGCAGCTGCATATGCAAGAAATACAGGATATTCATACACCTTGATACGCTTACCGGTTATTATCATTTAACTAGTCGACAAACAGCTCTTTCAACTCCCTGTTAATAGTGTCATATTTGCTGAATATCTGGCTGAAAGTAACATCCATTGTCTTAATGTTTTTGACGTTTACCGGGCTTTGGGCATCAATGTCCCTTACGGTTACCTGGCACCATCCCGACTCAATGAGGGTCTTCATTGTATCGCTGCTTAGAATATAGTCAATGAATGCCTTGCCGTTATCAGGATTAGGGCCGTCTTTTATCAGGGCTACAGAGTTGGGTACTATAAGTGTTCCTATATCGTTTCCCCCCTGGTCAGGGAACACTATTTCTACCGGTTTTCCCTTTTTAAGTGCTCCCAGGGCATCATCTGTATCTGTCAGTCCGAACATAAGCTTTCCATCTGCTACGTAATCCCTTACTACAGAGTTGCCGTCCAGTATCTTTACCTTCCTTTCCCTGAGCCTGTTAAAGAAATCATAACCACCGTCATTGCCAAGCAGGGCATAAAGAGCGGCAGCCTGGGTTGCAGTTGTACCGAAAAGAGGTTTTGCGATGGCAATCTTTCCCGCATCGTATACAGGGTCCAGAAAGTCATATATTGAGTCAGGCTTTTTCATATCCTTCATCAGTTCTGTGTTAACGATGATAACCCTGGACCTTCCTCCAAAAGCAGTCCACAGCCCGTCCTGCTGCCTGAAATTTGAGGGGAGGGCATCTGCTTGCCCGGACTTGTAAGGAGCAAGAACATCTTCTTTCTCAAGCCTCATTGTCTGTGCAATCTCCCCGTTCCAGAACACATCAGCCCTTGGGTTTCCCTTCTCTTCTATCAGCTTGTTTACAAGACCGGTTGTCTTTGCGGCTTCCACATCATATACAGGCTTTACCTTTATACCGGTCTGCTTTTCAAAGTCCTGCAATACAGGCTCCGAAAAATTCCTGTCAACCGATGTGTATATCACAACTTCGTTCTTCCTGGTACAGCCTGCAAGTGCAAACAGTAAAGACAAAATGAGAAATATTGAAATATTTTTTAACATTAACTTCATGGCGTAATGCTCAATCCCTTCCTTCGCTTATTATACCGGAAACTGCAGTCACTCCCGGCAGGTTTACATTATATCAGATAGACAGACACAAAAAAAGCCTTAAGAATGAGGGAGAGGAATTTGTCCCTTTGCCCTTTACACATATTTTTTTGGCACATTTGAGCAGTCTTGTCTGCCACATATATATCTGATATCGCAAAGCAGGTTTTCAGTGTGCTTTCCAATATTGTTTCTTTCAGAAAGCCTGCTATGAGCATGTTTCTGCAGATAAGCGCATGCAGCCTTTTTCCTGGCGGGAGGTTTTTTAAACCTGAAAGAGATAATACAAGCAATTTGAAGAAAACATGCTTTAAGTTGCACCAAAACCGGAAAACAGCCGTATAATATGTTTGGATAAATACTTTTGCGGTGGTATAGTATTAAAGCCGTTGACGCAGGGAAAGAGGCGGAAAAAAACGGTTGACAAAAGGAAGGCAGCGTGGTAACATATAAAAGCCGCTCAAAAAAGGGCGGCAAAAAATGTGCCAAATGTACCTTGAGAAGTGAACAGTGAAGAACTCGTTAATTTTAAAGAGCAGACAGACCTGAAGGTTTAATTTGAGGGTTTGATCCTGGCTCAGGACGAACGCTGGCGGCGTGCCTAACACATGCAAGTCGAGCGAGAACCGTAAGCAATCTTTTCGGAGAGCGCATACGGGGAAAGCGGCGGACGGGTGAGTAACGCGTGGGCAACCTGCCCTGTACAGTGGGATAACACCGGGAAACTGGTGCTAATACCGCATGAACCAACACCGTGGCATCACGGAGGTGGCAAAGGGAAACCGGTACAGGATGGGCCTGCGTCCAATTAGCTGGTTGGTGGGGTAAAGGCCATCGGGTGAGCCTGAATGAGTACGCCGGAGCGCTCTGCCGGACCGCCGACGTGG
>CAYYGK010000141.1:0-7465 GCA_964471145.1 uncultured Eubacteriales bacterium
GCAGTTGGCGGTTGAGCGCATGAAAACCTTAGACCCCGGCAAGAGTATACCCATGAGCGAGATCATGATGAAATACGGCATAACTGAAGATGAAGTCCGTCAGGGCATAGAAACGGTGGAGATAGAATAATGTGGGACGTAAAATTCATACCTGAAGCCGAAAAAGAATTTGGTGAACTGGAAAAAGGTTTTCAGCGGCAAGTCATCTTTGGCATTGCTAAGGTACGCCAAAATCCACTGCCACAGACAGAAGGTGGATACGGTAAACCGCTGGGAAACAAAAACAACACAAACCTGACAGGCTTTTTTAAAGTGGCAAAAAACCGATCCCTCATTTTTTAGACCCTCAAAAAGGGTCTCATATTTTTATATTGGCCACCTTTACATGCATTAGCGGACAGTCTTTTTATCAGTAAACCAATACATTTTGGACACGCTAAGCTTCAGTAAGTAAATATACAAAGCCCGGTAACTGCAACAGGCATGAAAACAGCCTGTTACAGTATTTGCGCATCTTAACGATTACCTCTGAACCCGTCCTGAAGCATCTCCTGCCATAAGCTTCTCAACCTCTGCAACCGATACCCTGTTAACATCCCCGCTTATTGAATGCTTAAGACAGCTTGCTGCCGCAGCAAACTCAAGTGCGTCCTGTGGGCTGTCATATCTGTTCCATCCGTAAATCAGACCTGCAGCGAACGAGTCTCCCCCTCCGACCCTGTCAACTATATGGGTAATGTCATACTTGCTGCTGAGGTAAAAACCTTTCCTGTCATACAGGCACGCCGCCCACCTGTTGTGGCTGGCATTAATGCTTTCCCTGAGAGTTATGGCTATTGCCTGCATACCGGGAAACACCTGTGTTACCTTTTTTGTTAGTTCCCTGTACTTGTCAATATCCAGTTTTCCCTCTTCCACCTTGACATCAGCCGTTATCCCAAGAGACCTCTGGCAGTCTTCCTCGTTTGCTACCCCTATGTCAATATTTCTTACAAGCCCGGTCATAACCTCAACAGCCGACTTGCCGTATTTCCATAGTTTCTTCCTGTAGTTAAAGTCGCAGGAAACCGTCACTCCCCTGCTTTTTGCCGCCTTCACAGCCTCCATGGAAAGCTCCGCGGCTGATGCACTTATTGCAGGGGTTATGCCGGTAATGTGAAACCAGTGGGCACCCTCAAATATTTTATCCCAGTCAAAATCACCAGGTTTTGATACTGCAATGGCCGACTCTGAACGGTCATAAATAACATTCGAAGGCCTCTGGTTTGCACCGGCTTCCAGGTAATATGCTCCCATTCTTCCCTTGCCGCACCTTATAAGTGACGTATCAACGCCAGACTTTCTGAGCTCCCCCACACATGCATCACCTATAGCATTATTGGGCAGTGAGGTAACAAATGCAGCATCCATTCCATAGTTGGCCAGCGATATGGCAACATTAGCCTCTCCCCCGCCGAATGTAGCCTCAAGCACCGGAGACTGGAACAGTCTTTCAAACCCGGGAGATTTCAACCTGAGCATTATCTCTCCGAAAGTAACTACCCTTTTGTTCATATATCGCAACTCCCCTTGTTTTTATTGTATTATACTATTATTCGCTTTCTATAACAATGCTGTTGACAGGATTGACAGGTTCCTTGCCAAGAAGGACAGCTTTAACGTTTTCTGCAACACCTTTTTTAAGGTCCCTTATCGCTTCCTCACTGTAGAATCCCATATGGTCGGTCAGAACACAGTTTTGCATCTTCTTCAGGGGGCTGTCGTCCTCAAGTGGTTCACTGCTGTATACATCCAGCCCCGCACCCCTGATTATATTCTGCTTAAGCGCCTGTATCAAGGCTTCCTGGTCAATGACTGCACCCCTTGAAGTGTTAATAAGGATTGCACCAGGCTTCATAAGCTCAAAAGTGCTTTTATTGATAACGCCTTCGGTTTTTGGATTAAGCGGAATATGAACAGAAATATAGTCTGCTTCACTTACCGCTGTTTCCCAGTCCGCCTTCTGCGCTCCTTCCTTTTCAATTGTTTCACTGTCAACATACGGGTCATATACAAGTATTCTTGAAAAACCAAACCCCTTAAGCTTCCTGTTCAGGCATCTTGCAATATCCCCAAAGCCCAAAAGTGTAAAGGTTTTCCCTGCCATCCTGTTTACCGGCAGATTCTTTGCAATATTCCAACTGCCCTCTCTTACACCTTTATCCACCAGGGCGATTTTCCTTACGCAGGCCATCAAAAGGGCAAGAGCATGATCGGACACCTCTTCAGAACAGTAGCCTGTTACATTGGTCACGTATATGCCTTTTTTTGTTGCTGCATCTACATTCACACTATCATAACCCACACCGTATCTTGCAATGACTCTGCACCTTTCAAGTTTTTCAATAACCTCATCTGTCATGGGTGCAAGGTCAGCCATTATTCCGTCTGCGTCCCTGCATACCTTTATAACGTCATCAGCAGTCTCGCAGTTTTCTATAACCACCTCAGCATCAATGGATCTTAAGATGTCCTTTTCAATCTCGTAACTTCCATGCCTCTTATCAGTCATAACCACCTTGTATGCCGCCATAATAAACCCTCCTTTTTTATCAGACACCTGAGTACGCAGAAAACCCTCCGTCTACAGGAACCGTAATACCTGTTACAAACCTTGATGCGTCCGAAGCAAGCCACAGCATGGTCCCGATTAAATCCTCCGGCGTACCAAACCTGCCCTGGGGCGTATGGTCTATAATCTGTCTGCCTCTGCTGGTAAGACTTCCGCTTTCAGGATCTGTCAGCAGATACCTGTTCTGGCCGGTCAGGAAGAAACCCGGCGCTATGGCATTCACCCTTAGCTTCTCGCCGTATTCCTGTGCCAGATATACCGCAAGCCACTGGGTAAAATTGCTTACGGCAGCTTTGGCAGCAGAGTAGCCCGGTGTTCGTGTAAGCGGGCGGTAATAGTTCATGGAGGAAATGTTGATGATGACTCCGCCTTGAGGGCTTTGAGCCATGTTTCTGCCAAATACCTGTGACGGCAGCATTGCTCCAGCCATCAGATTAAGGTCTACAACCCTCTGCAGCATTTCATGAGGGATATCAAAATATGTTGTATCATCTGATGTTGTCGCTCCCTTCAAGTTGCCGCCGACGGCATTTATCAGTATATCTATACATTTAAAATCCCTAATGACTTCACTGCATACCTGTTTAAGGGATTCCTTTTTTATTGCATCCAGTTCATATGGTTTTGCTTTAATCCCTTCAGTTTTGATGCTTTCTGCGATTTTCTCTGCATTCTCATATCTGAGATCGCATACAGCCACGTCCACTCCTGCACAGGCAAGTCCTTTTACCATGGAGCTTCCCAGTATTCCGCCGCCCCCAAGCACAGCGGCCGTCCTGCCCTTTAAATCAAACATTTATCTTCCCCCCGGTAATATTTTTATACTTTGTTATTCCTGCTTACCATTTCAATATTGTCATTGGGACACCTGTTAAAGCACATCCCACACGCCACACACTTGTTTTCATCTATCTGCCACATATCAAAATCCTTTTTTTCAATTGCAAACTCACAGCAGATCTCTTCACATATGCCGCACCCTTCACCGCATCCGCACCTTAAGCACCTCTCTGCCTCACTGACCGCCTCTTTTTCTGTAAGTATCCTTGTATATGGTCCAAAATCCCTTATCCTTTGCTTCCCGTCTCTTACGGCCAGGTCAATCTTTTCATCATCAGTAAAGTAGGCGGTCTTCCTGAGTACATTTTCGGGGGGCACTGAAGGCTGTATATACTGATATTCAAGTACCGCATTGTCTCCCGACAGCATCCTGTCAATTGAAACGGCACACTTTCTGCCTTCAGCTATGGCGGAAATTATTGATTCAACACCCGTTACATCCCCGCCTGCAAAAACACCCTCAATATTTGTGGCACCTGTCGACGGGTCAATGGCAACAAACCCTTTCCCACCCTGTTTCAGGCCTTCAAGGCCGCTCCTTTCAGGCTTCTGTCCCAGGGCAGCGATCACTGTAGTACATGGAAGTGTAAATTCTGTGTGTTTCACTTCCCGGGACCTTCTGCGGTTGCTTTGATCCTTTTCCCCCAGCACATGATTTATAAGCGTTATTCCTGCAACTTTTCCATCCTTCTTAAGTATTTCTTTTGGTGATACTAGATACATTACGCTGATGCCTTCTTCTTCTGCTTCAGTGATTTCCTCATCAGAAGCAGGTATTTCGTCCCTTGTGCGCCTGTATGCAATGTATACTTCTTCAGCCCCCGATCTCACAGCAGTCCTGGCTGCATCCACAGCAGTATATCCTCCACCGATAACAACAACCTTTTTACCGCTATTCCCCGCCTCTCCGTTATAGAACGATTTCAGGTACTCTAGAGCAGGATATACACCTTCTGCTTCTTCCCCCTTTATGCCCAAATCCACGCCTTTCTGCGCTCCTGTTGCTATGAAAACGGCACAAAATCTTTCGTTCTTAAGCGATTCAACAGTTATATCCTCGCCCAGTGCAGTGCCTGTCTTAAATACAATACCGGCGGACTTTAACATATGTATTTCATCATCCAGCACTTCATGGTTCATCCTGAACCTTGGAAGACCGCACCTTAACATGCCTCCCAGGTATTTTGCCTTTTCAAAAACCTCAACGTCATAACCGGCAAGATTTAGATTATGGGCACAGGATAGACCTGCCGGCCCAGAACCGATTACAGCAACCTTTATGCCATTGCCGGGAAAGGTCTTGTATTGCGGCTGCCACCCTTTTTTCTTTGCGTATTCAATCACAAATTTCTTAATTTCCCTGATGGGTATGGGTGTACCCGTTACTGCACGTGTACACTGCTGTTCGCACTCATGATTGCACACCCAGCCGCATACCGACTGCAGCGGGCTCTTCTCCATGATAAGGTCATATGCCTCCCTGAATTTCCTTTCAGCAACTTTCCTGACATACGCCTGTGCCGGAACACTGAGAGGGCATGCAGCCTTGCAGGGCGCCATAAGCCCCGGTTCTTTTATACGGGCATAGCCGTCATAAAGCGTAAGTTCAGGAGCACTCTTGATACTGGGAACTATAAGGTCGCGCATGTCTGCCAGGCTCTCGTAACCATACTTTTTCATATACTCCTTTATCTTGAGAACCATACCCTCTACGAAACCATAACCGCTTATCAGTGTTTCAGAGCATATGCCAAGAAGGTCGGCACCGCTCATTATCATTTCCAGGGCATCCCTGTAATTTCTGATGCCTCCTGCTGCTGTAATCCTGTGCTGCGGACCGTTAACCTTCCTTATCTCAAAAGTATCCCTCAATGCCAGCGGCTTAAGCCAGGCCCCTGCGTAACAGGTCATGCTTATCTCATCCTGCAGGTGATAGACTGCTCTGCCCGGATTGTCCAGATCTACCGGGGGTATGCCCAGTCTGTTGGCAGTACCGCCTACAGCATCTGCGCCCGCTTCGTAAAGGGCCTTTGCCACGTGTGCTATCCTGCCCCCTTCGGGCGTAAGTTTTACAAACAGTGGAATACCAATTGTTTTCTTAATTTCACTTACTATCCCTGCCACTGCTTCTCCCTGCTGTCCCAGGCTTGCACCCGTCCTTACGCTGCAGCCCTCCCTGTCACAGTCTGAAAGCTCAACGTTATAGGACATATTGGGGCAGCACATGTTAAGTTCAATCACATCAGCTCCGGCCTCTTCAAATCTTTTGGCCATATCCACCCAGCCCCTGATGCCTTCATCACCGGCATAGGTAATGTTTGCAAAAAGAATGAGTTCATTCAGCACCTCTTTGGCATCTTTGACCAGCTTGAGGCCCTCTTCATACTTAAGCCTTTTCTCAGCTGTAAAGCCCAGGGCATTCCTGTCTTTGAATATTGCATACCTGGGAACCCTGTTGATATATGGAGAAGGTGCTATTGTAAGCTTGATGCTTGCTGCTGCCCATCCCGTCTCCTCTATCCTCTTAAGCTGCTGTACAGATTTGGTTGTGGGGCCTGAAGCCACAAAAAACGGATTCTTAAACTCTATACCGGCTATCTTAACCGGAAGATACAAGTTGTCTGACATAATTAACCCCCTGCTCAGATTAATTGCTTCGTATTTAAAATGCGTTCTCCTTTTTGGGCTGACTCATATATATGGCTGACAACCTTAAGAGCTTCCAGCCCGTCCTCTCCCCTGAGTCCTGTCATCGCCTGTGAATTGTTTTGCACACATTCCATAAAGTGCCTTATTTCGTTCACATATCCAAGATTGAATTTCTCATCCACAGCAGGTCTGGACCATCCTTTTGTAAAGTCAGCCTTTTCAACCGTATATTCAAGCCCCGGCAATGAAAAGCACCTTATGGGTGAGGAAAATGTAAGGTCTATGTGCATGCAGCCTTCGGTGCCGTATATATCTATAGCATCCTCCATGCCGCCGGATGTCACATAATTTGCCTCAAGAACCGCATAGGTGCCATCATCAAACCTCATCATGCATGCCGACCAGTCTTCGCCTTCCATCTCCCTGTGTATCAGATTATCCCGGGCGCCTCCTGCCGTCATTGAAACCAGCTCTGTCCACCTGTTTTCCTTCAGGGCCAGCATAAAACCCACGGGATGTATTCCAAGGTGAAGCATGCATCCTCCACCGCAAAATTCTATTGTCTGTGTAAAAGGCGAGTGTGAACCGTTATGGCATTCTCTTGC
Organism: uncultured Eubacteriales bacterium; assembly: GCA_964471145.1. Classification (GTDB taxonomy): domain Bacteria; phylum Bacillota; class Clostridia; order Acetivibrionales; family STF1-152; genus CAYYGK01. The sequence goes on from CAYYGK010000141.1 coordinate 6,706, forward strand.
CCTGTAGTATAAAGGTTTTCCTATCCCGCCTTTTTCAATTATCTCAAGCGCCTTTCTAAGTGCTGGTGCAAAAAGCCAGTCTTCCGCATAATACAGATGCTTTCCTGACTTGCGGGCCTCATCCACCATTGCCTGTGCATGCTCTACCTTAGTTGCAAGAGGTTTTTCCGATATCACGCTGCAACCTTTTTTAAATGCCTTCACGGCAACATCGTAGTGCAGAAAATTCGGCAGGCATATGTCAACAACATCACAGTCCGACTTTTTAATTGCCTCATCATAACTGTCAAAAAAGCTGCAATCTTCAACGGCATATCTTTTTGCCAGTCCCTTTGCCCTTGATACATCCTTGTCACATATTCCGGTAATTTCTGCAATGTCCCTGCACCTTGAATAGCCTTCCATATGAAGGTCCGCACTAAATGCAGCACCTGCAACCAGAACCTTTACCTTCTCAGTCATGGGAAATCTCCTTTTTTATAACTAACTATTTAGTTACATTATACTGAAAAGCTCCCTCCCTGTCAATACCGATAAAGGGGCAATCCTATGGTTTATACTACTTGCATTTTTCTAAATTTAGTAGTTTAATCAAAAAAAATGTCGCATCAAGAACAATCAAGTAAGATTTTATTAGAAAACATATGTTTAGTATGCATATAATGTATGAATAGTATGATATAATTTTCTATGGGTGATATTTCATGAGTAAACTTGCTAATATGTTTAAGATACTATCATTGCTACAAACAGAAGATAT
>CAYYGK010000142.1:0-7381 GCA_964471145.1 uncultured Eubacteriales bacterium
AAAGTAGAAAAAATAGGGGGAAGCAATAATTCCTTCACATCGCAGCGTGTCAATAAAGGTATCCACAGCCCTGAATGACGCGATATTGTACCTGAAAAAATCAGGTCCTTCGCCAAACAATAATTCTGTCATGCCTTTCTTTGCACCCAGCATGAATAAAATTCGGTTTATCCTGTGTTCCTTTAAATACTTAATCGCTTTTATCCATTTTTCACGCGGTGCCAGATGACAGGACACACGTGTACTGAGCAAAAATACCGGCATACCGTCAGTGTAAAAAAAATGTTTTCCCCGACAGGCTAGAGGGCCATGTAAGTAAGGCGCTTCTGCTTTCACACAGGTAATCATGCCTGTTGTGCCATTAAGCCCTGGGTCTTTGCTTTGTGTCCTGTACTGCCATTCACCCTGTTCCAGCGGCATAAAACGTATCCGCCAGGTTGTATCTCCGTCATAAAAACCGTTAGCATTTATGGTCTTTCCTGTAGCGCTATGAGTGAATTCACAGGTTACATAAACATCACGGAAAGGATTTTCATATTTTAATTCACTGTTTAAGATAATTTCAAAAGTATCCCATTGTTGTACTTTCATTACGTTTCTCCCCCAATAATACTTATTTTATACCTTGTTCCCAAGAATCGAGTAAGGGGTAATTGAGTATATCAATTACCCTCCACTCGAATTAACAATCATATTCTTTTCCTGGCAGTTATTTAATAATTACATTATACCTTTTTCATGAGGCTATTTTAATGTTTTGAGGTAATCTTCAGCCTGTAGCTTGTATTCCTCATCAATTTTGTCAATCCCTGCTTCCTTAAGCTTTTGCCTGTACTCAGCCATAACCACATCTGGGTCCATGAGTCCTGCCTCTAAAGCCACACCAAAATAACTCGCATCATTATGTCCGCTGACAAATATGATTTTAATCCAATTATACCTTTCTTGTAATACTAAAGACAATTCAAGGCCATCCATATTTGGCATTTTTACATCAGTTAGTACAATATCCGGCTTTAACGCAGATATTTTTTTTAAGGCACTTTCTCCATCATCTGCTTCACCAACAACCTCAATCTCATATTTGCCCCAGTCAAAGCAATCGCAAAGCCCATATCTGCAAGAAGGTTCATCCTCAACAATCATCAACCTGTACATTATTTTTTCACCTCTCAAATACAATATTATATTCCTACGCTGTTGAGGAAACGTATTCAAACCTGTAATGCTCTTCCACATCATTAAAGGAAATATATTTCTATACTATTATTTAATCAATCCTTCTCTCCTGGGTAAAAACCTTATTAACTACTGTTTCTTGGATAATAAAGGACAGGGCGGTATGCCACCGCCCTGGTATATGTCCGTATTGACTTGCTGCTATTTAGTAGCTGCCCTGTCGTATACTGACTGCATATGCTCAACATATTCATCAAGCTTCAACTGCTTGAGCTTGGCAATATAACTGTCCCATTCATTCTCTATGCCGCCTTCCAGTAGCCATTGTGCCTGTTTTTCCCGTACCAGATTAACAATATCCAGCCCAATGGTCTGGTTAATTTTAATCTCTTCAGGTTTGAAAGTTAATAAGGGAAGAGACTCTATAGTTTTTGCATTCAAATAGTATTTTTCTATACCCTCTAATTTTTCTTCGTTAGTATTCTTCTTTTCTTTCTTTTCTTCAACAAATGCTGTTCTTACTATTTCTGCAGCAAGGTATTTGGGTGCATTGTCATGTGGAGAATTAATCCTGTTAGTGTCTTCTCCTTCCGGGGTAAGGATACGGGTATACTTTCCATCAGCAGTTTCTTCTAAACATACCCCTATAGGGCCATACTGTGCCTCGATACTTGTCTTGACATCATAGAATTGGTCTGCCCACCGAAAGGCAATCTCAGGATGCTTACAATCCTTTGTAATTGCAAACCCGGATAACTGGAGATTGATATGGTTGATTCTTTTCCTGACGACTGGCTCCTTACCCGATGGTCCCTTAAGCGGAGGAATAACGATATAGTTACTGGAATTCTCACCCTTGACGTATTGGCTTGGAGCCCATCCGTAGAAAGACCCTACGATCATTTCAGGGGCGCTTCCCTTTGCATAAAACTGGTTCCGGTCATTTACAAAGCCTTCCTTGTCAAAAAGCTCGTCTTTAAAGAATTCATGCATGTAAGCGATTGCTTCCTTGTATTCTGGTTTATCCGCAGTAAAAATCACTTTGCCATCTTGTGTCAAAAAGTGGTCATACGGTGTGATGTTTCCTCCGTTTACAGCATCGGGAAGTCCGAATGCACCAAAGAATGAACCATATCCCCGGAGATGGTCGAATTTCATAAAGACATAGGGTAATTCATCCTTCTTTCCGTTATCATTGGGATCCTCATCCCTGAAAGCTTTTAAGACTTCATAAAATTCATCAAGCGTTTCCGGGATTTCAAGGTTCAAATTGTCCAGCCATAACTTGTTAATACATAAAAGATCCGGGTAGTTTCTCACTTCCATTTCCATTATAGTACCCAACGTATACTTATTCCCATCAAAACAGGTTGTCAGACCACCTATAAGTGTCTCATCAATGACGTTTTTGTAATAGACTGAGTACTTGTCAATCAGTTCATCCAGTGGAATGACCGTCCCCATAGGTCCATATTTGTTTGCGTCATCTATTGTAAAAGCATTCGGTCCAAAAAATGCATCCGGCAGTTCATTGGCGGCAAGCAAAATATTCTTTTTTTCGTTATATATATTTTGCTCTATACAATCCCATTCAATATGAACATTTGTCTTCTCTTCAAGGTTTTTAAAGAAAGGCATCTCCCCAAAATCCGGCTGATCAGGATAAGTATACGCAACCATTTTTAAAGAAACCTTGTCTTTAACTATTGGAAGCCCGGTTTTATACATGTTACCGACCATTTCCCTGCCTTCGGTTGTCGTGGCCTTTGATTCGGTCTGTTTTTCAGACTGTGTCTTCTTCTGAGTCACTGTTGGCTCTTCCTTTTGTTTCTGACTACAGCCCGAAAATACAGCAATCATCAAAACCATCAAGCTCAGTAGCATCGCTGTGATTCTTTTCGTTTTCATTAATAATCCACTCCTTTATTTTATTTAATCTATACACAACGTCAATGACGTTAATGTCTAAAAATCCATAATAAAAAAATTTAAGATTTATCTATGCCAGCTAATGTCATATTTAACCTTTCAATGCCCCGACCATTATCCCTTTAATAAAATATCTTTGCAGGAAAGGATACATAATCAATAGTGGCAGTGCAGCAACTACGATAACGCCATACTGTATCAATAGTGCAATGGTTTGCTGTCTATGCAATTCTTCTATATTATCAATCATGTTTGAATTCCGGTTTATGATAAGAATATTCCTTAGAACCAGTTGCAGGGGATACAATTCTTTGTCATTCAGATAGATCATTGCACTGAAAAATGAATTCCAATGCTGTACCCCGTAAAATAAAATCATAATAGCAATTATTGTAGATGACAGCGGCAATACAATACGCATAAAAAAATGGATATCGCAGCAACCGTCGATCTGAGCAGCATCATGTAGTTCATCAGGTATTGTGTTCAGAAAGAAGGTACGTGCAATGATAAGATACCACGGCATGACTGCTACTAGCAGAATTATGGCCCACATAGTGTTATATAACTGCAGATTACGTACAACTAAAAATGTTGGTATAAGTCCACCTTTGAAAAACATGGTGAATACAATCATGAACATCAAGAACTTTCTCCCATGCAAATCCTTCCTTGATAACGCATACGCCGCAGGAAGTGTGCAAATCAGGTTTATCGCCGTACCTATGGAAGTATATTTAATGGAATTATAATACCCTTTCATTATACTTCTGTCCTGAAAAATTCTTTCGTATCCTTCAAAATTAAACATTTTAGGTATAATCCATACGTTCCCATTAATTACTTCGGTTGGCTCACTAAACGATGCTATAAGTATAAAATATAACGGATAAAAAACCAAAAGAAAAGCAATGCTTAAAAAAGTATAATTCAAAAAATTAAAGACTTTATCGGAATTTGTTACTTTAGTTATTTGCATAGTACACTACCTCTCTTTATTACCATAATGAGGATTCAGATACATTCCTTGCTATCCTGTTTACAGCAATTAGTATAATAAGACTAACAATGGCTTCAAATAAGCCAATGGCTGCAGAATAGCTGTAGTCTGCATGTTGTAATCCGACCTTGTATACATAAGTTGAGATGACCTCTGAAGCTTTTCTATTCAAATCATTCTGCATCAAGTATACCTTTTCAAAGCCAAGCTGTAAAAGACGCCCTGAATTTAAAATCAGCATGATGACAGCTGTCGGCATTATACCAGGAAGGTCAATATGAAAAACTCTCTGAAGTCTGCTGGCACCATCCACCGTTGCCGATTCATGCTGTTCAGGGTTTATGCTGCTCAGCGCTCCTATATAAATGATTGAGTTCCAACCTGCACGCTGCCAGATACCGGTAAACACAAAAATCGTTTTAAATAGTTCTTTCTTTGCCATAAAGAATATCGGCTCAAAACCAAGGACTACCAAAAAGTGATTGACAATTCCGCTTCTCGGCGAAAGGAATATTAAAATCATCCCCACAAGTACAACCGTTGAAATAAAATATGGTGCATAAAGGGTTGTCTGGACAATTTTTTTAAATTTGAGATTCCCTGCGTTGTGAAGCATCAGGGCAATCATTATAGGAAATGGAAACCCCACAGCCAGCTGATAAATATTCAATGTAAACGTATTTTTCAGAATAATAAATATTTCGGAGGATCTAAAGAATCTTAAAAAATGTTCCAAGCCTACCCAGGGACTCTCCATAAATCCTTTGTTGGGATAATAATCCCTGAATGCAATCTGGACACCATACATAGGTAAATACTTGAAAATAATAAAGTAAGCCAGCGCAGGCAGAAGCATAATATACAATTGATAACTCTTAAGGAATCTGGTTACTCTTTTATTATTTATAAACGGAGTGAAAAACTTGCCGGATAGCATTAAACCTTTTGAAGTATTAGACATCAGCAATCTCCCCTTTCGCAATTAAACAATGCTGCGTTTGTTCGCATATCCATGTTATCAAACGTCCTCAAATCCGTAAATGGTCACATTTTATCAGGCATGCATTATTTATCATTAAGTGTTTCCTTCTACTCAAGCATTCTTATAATTTCCTGAGTAATACATTTTAATAAAACTATAAAACAATGTGCTGTTTTTTCATATATGCCGTTATTACCCAATTCGCATATATATTTGTGTCCTGTTTAAATCTTGTATAAGAAAGAAGCCGTTTTTTATACGGCTTCTTTTTCCTAAGAATTATTATGGAATATGGTTTTATTGTTTTGTCAAACTGCAGTCATCTACATAAACATCTACTAAAGTATTTACAGTTGGCACATAGAAAATAGCTGTTGTAATACTTCCTGTCCACGTTATGTTTTTGACCCCACTTATCTGTGTCCACCCATCGCTGTTAACCGAAGCGGTTATCGGAAAATAGGATGTCCCTCCATCGTGTACAACCTGAATATTTGCCTTTGCTGAATCAGACCCTGATGCCAGTCTTACCCATACATTCATATTATAGTTGCCCTTTCCATTTACCTCAAGTATGGATTTTATATCCTGTTGTACTCCATAAGCTACATTAGTCCTGTTATAGGATTTTACAGACTTTGAACCAGAATGTATAATGGTCGTCTCCTCTGCTATGCTGGATGATCCTCTACCTGACCACGAAGTAGTTCCAATTTCAAATCCAGGATTGCTGAGAAGTTCTCCTGCAGGCGTTGATGTTGGTGTAGGTGTAGGTGTAGGTGTAGGCGTAGGCGTTGGTGTTGGTGTAGGTGTAGATGTTGGTGTGGGTGCAGATGTTGGTTTGACAATGATTAAATACTGAACTTTGTTTGTATCTCCATTATTGCCCAATGACACAGTAGACCCCGATGTGAAGCTCTTTTTATACAGGCTGTAAGTCACAGGGGTTGTCTCGTCATCTACAATGTCTTCTCCTGTGTCTGTCCAGGTACTCATCCATGAAGGCTTTGTCGTTATTCTGTCATCACTTGCCACATAAACATCCGAATCATTATTTACTTTAAATGTACACAACGGGTCAGAGGTATATGACTTTGAGTCACATGCCGTCCTTATCCAATCACACCCGGCAACACTTGAGGGTACAGTTGTAAGGGTATACGTCCTGTCTCCATATTGGGAATCTCCAGCCTGTAAGTTGGTCTGAATGGACCAGTCTGCAGCATTCTCAGTGTCATTTACTGTCAAATCAGTTATGTCATATATTTGTTTGACAATAATTAAATACTGAACTTTGTTTGTATCTCCATTATTGCCCAATGACACAGTAGACCCCGATGTGAAGCTCTTTTTATACAGGCTGTAAGTCACAGGGGTTGTCTCGTCATCTACAATGTCTTCTCCTGTGTCTGTCCAGGTACTCATCCATGAAGGCTTTGTCGTTATTCTGTCATCACTTGCCACATAAACATCCGAATCATTATTTACTTTAAATGTACACAACGGGTCAGAGGTATATGACTTTGAGTCACATGCCGTCCTTATCCAATCACACCCGGCAACACTTGAGGGTACAGTTGTAAGGGTATACGTCCTGTCTCCATATTGGGAATCTCCAGCCTGTAAGTTGGTCTGAATGGACCAGTCTGCAGCATTCTCAGTGTCATTTACTGTCAAATCAGTAATCAATTCTGCCGGTGTAGTTGTTGGTGTTGGCGTTGGCGTTGGTGTTGGCGTTGCTGTAGCTGTATTTACGTTTATTTCAAGCTGCGGATGTCCTGATGAATCCTCCGATGAGCTAAACCATGCATCATTTGAAGAATTTGCACCTTTTACTATAATTGTATACGTACCATCACTTGTAATATAATTGCTCAAGTCAACCGATACCGTTTGCCCAAGAGCAATTTCAGCATCGTATGAACCCCTCAAAGTCCCTGTTCCAGGTGCGTTAGCTCCTGATATTGTACTTTCAGACCAACTGTTCGAGAGCCCATCGTACACTCTCAGCCTGGGAGTTCCATCATCTGTTGAACAGGTTAACTTTAACTTTGTGCTGTTTATAGTTTTCCCGGTCAAACCACTCACTGAAAACTTCAGGTATGTTATCCTCTCTGATGTTGATTGCTGTACTTTCAAGACCGTCGTATTGTATCCTGTACCATCATCTGTAAACGCATCCTCTGCAGCAGTAAAAGTAAGTGTCTGCTGTGAGCCTGTTGGCGTTGGCGTTGGTGTTGGCGTTGGTGTTGGCGTTGCTGTAGCTGTATTTACGTTTATTTCAAGCTGCG
>CAYYGK010000143.1:0-2185 GCA_964471145.1 uncultured Eubacteriales bacterium
CCGATATCCCTGGTCTATCCATTCTTACAGAGATATTTTATCAAGGGGATTATGATAGGTGCTATTAAAGGCTGATCAGCTTATATATAGTGAAGTCTGAAAGGAGGGGATAATTCTACAGATGCCAAAAATATGTTTTTGATTGCCAGGGAAATGGTTACGGAAAACAAAATTTTAAGGGAGGTTTAAATTATGAGAAAAACAAGAAAAATCTACAAAATGACTGCAGTCCTTATGGCACTGCTGTTTACTGTTGCATTATGTGTAACAGCCTGTAGCAAGAAGGTTGAAGAAAAGGGTACAACAAAAGGTACAACAGCTGCTCAGGATGATTCAAAAAAAGAAGACCCTAAACTTGACAAGTCGGAGTATTATGAAATTGTCCTGATCAAAGATGATGCAGACCCAAAAGCTGAAGAATTCAAGGACCAGAACTACTTCCGCCAGCAGCTTAAAGAGAAATTCAACTTCGGATATAAGCTGATCAATTACTCGGGTGATCTGGGAGAAAAACTCGGGCTGATGCTCTCGGCAGGAGACTACCCTGATATAGTTGCGCTGACGGATGTCCGGTATCTTAAAGCTTATGTAGAAGCAGATGCCCTTATGGAACTGACTTCGCTTATAGAAAATTACGGTCCCAATATCCAGCAAACACACAAAGACAGAATACCTTACTGGAAGAGCATTATGTCAGGGCTTAATGATGGTAATATATGGTTCTGGACCATATGGGAGCCTAACTTTGGCTCCGGCGTTAACACTCCTCAGCTTGAGTGGAAACTCAGGTCAGACGTTCTTGAACAGCAGAATCATCCTGATATCGTAACAGAAGATGATATCTATGCATTCCTTAAAAAGGGAGTTGAAGAAAATCCTAAAACCAACGGTATGCCTACCGTGGGATTTACCCATCCACTTTCCTCATGGGGAACAAACGGACTGCTCTGTCTTACACATACAATAAACATGGGTCCGTTGAGCCATGGAACAAGAAAATATGGGTCTGTATACAACCCCAACACGGATGAGTACATGGATGTTGCAAGACATTACATCTATAAGGAAGGCTTGAGGTTTTTCAACAAGCTATGGAGAGAAGGCCTTTTTGACAGGGACGCTATCACAGACAACTACGAGACATTCACCAAAAAAATGGAGGAAGGACGTGCGCTTGCAACATATTTTTATAACTGGAGCTATGATGACTGGAATAAAAAACTGGCGCAGGCAGGGCGTGATTTTGCATATATACCTTTTGCCGCTACTCTAAAATCTATCGAGGAACATGGAGATAAGAAACTTTATCCCAAACCGTTTGGAGATATCTGGGGAAGCTGCTCCATGACCAGGAATGCCCAGTATCCTGAAAGGCTTATGGAAGTTCTGGACTGGTGCATGAGTCCTGAAGGACTTATTGCTGCAGGCTGGGGCGAGGAAGGTGAACAGTATGAAATCAAGAACGGCAAACGGATACCTACTCAGAAGCACTTGGATAACACCAAAAACGACCCTGACTATGGTGCTAAATGGAGAGGTGAATCTTCGTTTGGTTTGTTTGGCGGGCTTGATGATAACGGCCAGTGCTATATAATGGATTATGACAATGAATACATCAAGCTTACCACTGACCCCAAAATACTTGAGACCTACAGTGAGTATGGATGGGACAGTGTATATGACCAGCAGTGCAATAATGAACACTTTGAGGCTGATATGCAGTATGATTTTGGATTGGCTATGTTTGTACCATCATACGATGACAATACCTTAAAGAATTTTGAAAAAATCGATGCACTGACTCATGACTATACCATGAAACTGGTAACAGCAAAAAGTGAGGAGGATTTTGAGGCTATTTTCGAGGAAATGCTGAAAAAACGCGATGAACTTGGTCTTCCTGAAATGATTGAGGAAAGAAACAGTCAATACTCTGATTTGAAAGCAAACTGGAGTGAATGACAAGTTCTGACGATGTAAGTTATAGCCCCCTGTTAACAGCAGGGGGCTGAATTTTAAGGGGGGGTCTTTTCTCATGGCTTCAGAGTTGAAACAGACACATTTTGAAATGCTCGGTATCAATGAAATCATACCTAAAGGCTGGTTGCTGAAACAGCTTGAAATACAGGCAGCCGGTTTATCCGGCAACCTTTATAAATTCTGGCCCGACATCAGGGAGAACAAA